>JALVNE010000181.1 GCA_027026755.1 Sedimenticola sp.
AGTGTCCTCAAGCTCTGCCAATGCCCTTCTCGGCATCCATCTGCCCGCAATCATTTTCCATCCTACCAGGCATGATCAGCCCCTGTGGGAAAAATCAGGACTCTAAAAACCTATGCCGGGCATGTGGGAACGGGTTATTGCACCGCGGACGGGGTCGGAGTCAAACTGGCTCGATGCCGGTTTGATCCACGGTTTGGGAGTCATCTGATTCCGTGCCTTGTCATGGCTGGCGGATGATTTGACTCCGACCCCTGAACTGCATGACCATCTCCCGACTGTTCACCGACGAGGAATTGGAGAATCTGCGGCCGGTGGAGACGGGTTGACGCACAGATACGCTGTTTGTGTATGGAACTAGGGAAGCTGCGCCCGGCCTGCGCCGGCAGAAAAATGCCGTTGTTCGAAGCGCCAAGAGGTAAATCTGACAAATTGTCATAAATATTACCGGACCACTCAATATCCACTGAATACAGTCATTTTGAGCTGTTATTGAATGTGTATTCTTCATCATTGTCCTGATATGAATCATCAGCTTTCCCCCAGAAGCAGATGTTGGCAGCCCCTCAAGGAACATTTCTGACATTTTGTCATAAGATTTTCCTGAATGCTGAGACCGAGGCACTGAAACAGAAAGGCAAGCCTATGATAACCAAAGTAAAAAGCTTGCTTGCCGGTGACTTGGCTTTATTCTTGCTTCCAGTATGAGGTGCAAAGATCTTTGACGAGGTTCTTGTCGCCTTTTCGGAGAGGAAAGGCTGGCAGGTTGTTTTTCGGGTAAGGGTCTGCATGGACTGCAATTTTGCGATTTTTGTATACTAAAGATTTGAAAACACTGGAACTCAGGAGATAAAGATGAAAAAAGTATCCACGATGAAACAACTCCGCGCCGCAGCTATGGTCGGTGCTCTGATTGCCGCACCTTGGGCCATTGCCGGGGGGATGTCCGGAATGAGCGGAATGTCCGGCATGAATAGTATGTCAGGAATGGGTGGCATGTCTGGCATGGGCGGTATGTCCGGCATGAATGGCATGTCTGGGATGGGTGGTATGTCTGGCATGAGCGGCATGTCAGGGATGGGCGGTATGTCCGGCATGAGCGGCATGTCAGGGATGGGTGGTATGTCCGGCATGAGCGGAATGTCAGGAATGGGCGGCATGAGCGGCATGTCCGGCATGGCGGGGATGTATGGTTACTACAGAAAGACGAACAGAGGTGTTGAATTGCACCCGGTTGGCATGTCTGGAATGGGCGGCATGAGCGGCATGTCAGGCATGGGCGGCATGGGCGGCATGAGCGGCATGGGCGGCATGAGCGGCATGTCAGGCATGGGTGGCATGTCAGGCATGGGCGGCATGGGCGGCATGGGCGGCATGTCAGGCATGGGTGGCATGTCAGGCATGGGTGGCATGGGCGGCATGTCAGGAATGGGGGGCCGTTAACCCCTGATAATGATCCGGGAAAACTTCTGTCAGGTTTTCCCGGTCTTCAACGGGTTTACAGGGATGTAGACCACCCACATCAGATAGCTTCCAATGTTACCGGGTACCGCTGAACATGCCCGCGCAGCGGTTTCACCGGGCATCTGCGCTATTTCTTGCTCATCAAGGACGTGGGGCTATCGATTCAATCGTGGATCCCTATTTGAACGCCGACCCCGGCAGGATTAGCTGTTCCCGGATGAATCATTCGGACTTGCCATAATTCTGCTGCACGTAGGTTTCGACGATGCGCTGAAACTCGTCAGCAATGCCTTCACCCTTGAGGGTCACGGTCTTCACTCCGTCCACGTACACCGGCGCCGCCGGCTGCTCGCCCGTTCCCGGCAGGCTGATGCCGATATTGGCATGTTTGCTTTCACCCGGGCCATTCACCACACAGCCCATGACTGCCACATGCATCTCTTCCACGCCGGGATATTCGTTGCGCCAGCGGGGCATGCGGGCATCGAGAAAATCCTGGATGTCCTGGGCCAGCTGCTGGAAATAGCTGCTGGTGGTGCGCCCGCAGCCCGGACAGGCAATAACCTGGGGGGTGAAGGATCGCAGCTCCAGGGCCTGGAGAATCTGCTGGGCCACCTTGACCTCGGTGGTGCGGCTGCCACCAGGTTCCGGGGTGAGGGAAATGCGTATGGTGTCCCCTATGCCCTGCTGCAGCAGCACGGACAGGGCTGCGGTGGAAGCCACAATGCCCTTTGAACCCATGCCAGCTTCCGTAAGGCCAAGGTGCAGCGCATAATCGCAGCGCTCGGAGAGCATCCGGTAAACGGCAACGAGATCCTGTACGCCGCTCATCTTGCAGGACAGGACGATCCGGTCTGCTGACAGCCCCACCGCTTCGGCCTGGGCGGCACTTTCCAGGGCGGAGGCCACCATGATCTCCCGGGTCATCTGGTCCGCATCCAGGGGATGGGGAGACTGGTGATTCTCATCCATCATGCGCGCCACCAGCTGCTTGTCCATGGAGCCCCAGTTGACGCCGATGCGCACCACTTTTCCATGTTCGATGGCCTTTTCGATCATGGCATTGAACTGCTCGTCCCGCTTCTCGCCACTGCCCACGTTACCGGGGTTGATGCGGTATTTGGCCAGAGCGCGGGCGCAATCGGGATATTGCTCCAGCAGGCGATGACCGTTGAAGTGAAAATCTCCCACCAGGGGCACCTTCACGCCCAGGGCATCCAGCTCATTGCGGATGGGGCCGACGGCCGCGGCTGAGGCCTCATTGTTGACAGTGATTCTCACCAGTTCGGAACCGGCCTTGGCCAGGTCGATGATCTGCGCCACCGTGGCAGCCACATCCGCCGTATCTGTATTGGTCATGGACTGGACCACTACAGGCGCATTTCCCCCCACAGTGACATTGCCCACCATGACGGCATGAGTTTTCCTGCGCATTGTTTTCCTCTCGGGGTTCAGCGTAGGGATACGCTTAAACCACTGATTTTATTGTATTCTTCATGATACCGCTTTGCGCCATGACTGTAGGTCGGGCTTCAGCCCGACAGCGGCGGCCACTATGGAGCAATGTCGGACTGAAGTCCGACCTACAAATACGGATTTTTCCATGATCTGAAGTGGATTCATAACTCATGAGAAGAATTAGCGGATCATCATAACGCAAAAAGCCCGGCGATTGCCGGGCTTCCAGGCTGTATCTGCGAACGGCTATCCGCGCAGCTTGCCGATGCCCAGCATCTTGAGAATGTACTTCTCGTAGATGGGTTCGGAGGAGCCCTTCTTCATCTTGCGGATGAAATACTTCTCGAAGGCGATCTTGGCCATGTGCACCCACTTGCCCTTCTTGAACCAGGCCACGTTACGCGGCGGAATCTGCGGCAGGGCGACGAAGGCAGCGCCGGTGTCACCCATGTCTGCCAGGCAGATGGCGTTCCAGGTGGCCTTGGTGTCCAGCTCCTTGCCTTCCAGTTCGTTGGCGATGTTGTGCACGATGGCGGTTACCATGGACTCGATCATATAACCGGTCTTGGGCGCGCCGGTGGGCACGGGGGTGGCTTCCACAGGGGGAATGGCAATGCACACGCCGGCGGCATAGATGTTTGGATAAGTGGGGTTGCGCTGGTAGGCATCCACGAACACGAAACCGCGGGGATTGCACAGGTTCTCCACGTTCATCACCGCGTCCACGCCCTTGAAGGCAGGCAGCATCATGGAGAACTTGAATTCCACTTCATGATCCTTGATCTTGTTGCCGGCATCGTCGTATTCCTCGACAAACATCTTGCCTTCTTCCACCTTGGTCACCTTGGCGTTGGTGATCCAGTTGATATGGTGGTTGCGCATCTCGGACTCGAGCATACCCTTGGAATCACCCACGCCACCCAGGCCCAGATGGCCGATGTAGGGCTCGGAGGTGATATAGGTCATGGGCACGCGGTCACGAATCTTGCGCTTGCGCAGATCGGTATCCACGATGAAGGAGAATTCGTAGGCCGGGCCGAAACAGGAAGCAAAAGGCATGGCGCCGATGACCACATGACCCGGCTCTTCCAGGAGCTTCTTGTAGGCCTCATAGGCCTTCTCGGCATGATCCACCGTGCAGATGGACTGGGTATGGCCACCGTCGGGGCCGGAACCTTCCACTTCCTCGAAAGCCAGGCGGGGACCCGTGGCGATCACCAGGTAATCGTAATCCAGGGTATCGCCGCCTTCCAGTTCCAGGCGGTTGTTTTCCGTATCGATCTTGTCACAACGCTTTGCAATGAAGTTGATCCCCTTGCGTTCCACGTGAGGACGAATATCGAAGGTAATGCTGTCACGATCCCGCCAGCCCACAGCCACCCAAGGGTTGGACGGTACGAACTGAAAATATTCACGTTCGTTGACCAGGGTGACCTGGTGTTCCGAACCCAGTTTGTCGCGTAATTCATAGACGGCTGGCATGCCGCCGGTTCCGGCGCCAAGTACTACGATGTGTGCCATCGAATTCCTCCTCAAGGATTATTATTTGCTGATTGAATCGCGGCGGCTCTTATTCGTGACAACGTCGGGCCAGCCGGCGAGGTGAAGGCCGATTATGACAAATCCGCCTGGGATTTGCCATGAGAATCCGGCAAAAAATATATATAAGAATATGATAATCAAGTAATTTGTGGGACAGAAAGACCACCAGGCCAGCGAGCTTTCATTCGTTCTCCACAGGATATTGAAAAAGTCCCTCCCTGGACTTTACTCAATCACGGAATCAAAGATCGCCGGTCACGCCCGCGTCCACGATGCTGTAGATGGTATCGCGCACCTTGAGGGCCAGCGGCTGCAGATCCTTGGGCAGATCCACGCCCTTGACCATCATGTCCAGGTTCATGGTGACGATCCAGCCCTGCCCCTTGGAGTCCTTCACCACCGCAATGCGGCAGGGAAGAAAACCAGCAAAAATGATGTCATGCTCCACCATTTTCTTGGCGATGAGCGCGTCGCAAAAAGCAAGGATGCGCATGTAATTGGCTTTCTCACCCATGGCCTTCACCTGCTCGGAAAGCGGCAGATCGGCCACCAGTTTGAAATTCAGGGTATTGGCGCGCAGCATCATGGAATCAATGGCATCTTCCACAGATACATCGTCGTTGATCTTGAACTTCTGAATGCTGGCCTGAACCATTTTCTGCATCATGGCCTTGTCTATTTCGGGTGCGGCAGACGCCTTCTTTTCTTCCGCCCAGGCGGATGCGGACATCAGCAGGGCTAGACCAATAGCCAAAATCTTCTTCATGACAGAACTCCTCGTTCTCGATTTGGTTGTTTTGCGGACGGGGTCGGAGTCAAATCGGGATGGCGTCAGATAGAAATCAGATGGTTTGAAAATCATCTGATTCCGTTCCAGGCAATGACTCGGGGTGATTTGACTCCGACCCCTGAAGTATTCCGATGGTACCGGAATCGATGGGAGCGTCATATTGTGGAAAACCACAACTCAGGCCGGTCCTGAAGCAGCCTAGGGTCGGGGTCGGAGTCAAATCGGGATGGCGTCAGGTAGAAATCAGATGATTTGGCAATCATCCGATTCCGTTTCATGTCATGCTCGGGATGATTTGACTCCGACCCCTGCAATGCAATGTCATTGGCCGCCTTCCATCTGACAAAGCAGCGGCGTCTGCAGGGCAATGCCCTGTTCCCTGGCGGCCTTGAGCACCAGGGCCAGCATCAGCTGGCGGATCTTCAGTACATGGCGGGTTTCCTTGATGTAGTAGAAACAGGTCCACTGTACGGCATAGTCTCCTCCTCGGGTGGCGCGAACTTCGACCTCATACTGATTCTCTATGGGCAGGTCGGGATCTTCCCTGGCATATTCCATGACCTGTTGAAACAGGTCCTTCACCTGCTCTTCGGTTACCGAATAGGCAACATTGATGTTCAAGGCTTCGCGCAAGCCCTTGGCCGAGGCAAAACGCGACAGATTATGTACCGTCATGCCGCGCAGCTTGCTGTTCTGGATCAGAATGCGGTGATTATTGGCCAGATGCAGAATCTCGGTGAAAAACACCTTGGTGCGGAACACCATGCCGATCTGATTGCTGTCGTCCCCGAGCTGGATGATGTCCCCCTCCGCCACCAGGCGGCTGTTGAGAATCACCAGACCACTCACCAGGTCCGGCACCCAGGAAGACTGGGTAATGGCCAACATGACACCGATGACGCCCAGCACTCCCCCGGCTTCCAGAAGGGTGCTGAAACCCAGGATGCGAATCACCGCCACCAGGGTGACGACGGCAATCACCCCACCGGCGATGAGCGTGAGCAGACGGGAGTTATAGGTTTCGACAAAAATGGTTTCGTCTCCCCGTTGGCGTTCCCCGCCCCAGCGACGGCGTATGAGCCGGGCAATGAAATAGAAGGTCAGCCAGGCGATATAAATGGCCAGCATCACGCCCAGGGTGCGGGGGATCCACACCGCACCGCTGCCAGGATGCATGATGGCGCTGCTGATGATGATAACCAGGGCAATGACATTGGCGGCGCGAAACAGGTTCAGGCGGCTGCGGAAAAGGCCCTCGTCATCATGCTCGGGAAAAATGAACTTCAGCAAGCTGCGGGAAAACACCAACAGCAGCAGGTTGGCCCCCAGCAGCAAGAGCTCCGTGCCGGAGAAATAAGCATACAAGCTGTCAATATTCATGTCCTGGCTCTCTTAGCGAATTTGCGCCATATCCAGCTGCGGGGCTTGTCCTCCCCGGTCAGGACATAGTCCAGGGTTGGCCCATGACAGAGTATCCACTCCATGGTGGAAAACGCATGCCGGGTTCCGCAGAACAACAGCTTGTCCCCGGCCAGCAGTTCCGTGTCCTCACCGGGTAGCAGTTCCCGGCTGTTGCGGCTTATTCTGAGCAAGGCGATACAGTTGAGGGAGCGCCCGAGGTTTCCGGGGTCGCGCATGACATCCCCCAGACGCACCACCCTGCCCTGCTCCAGGGCTTCATCGATGGCGCAGTGTTTTCGCTGGGCAAAATCGAACTCCTGGATCATGGGCACGCGATGATCCACCAGTCCGGCAATGCGGCTGATGAGGGCGCAGGCCCAGTCCTCCTCCTGGTAGGCCGCCAGGCTCATGAACTCGTAGAGCATGGGAGTCGCCAGCAGTACGCGGATCTTCTCCGCCACGATGGCGCTGGGATGCATCACCATATCGGCGTGGACCGCCTGGAACAGGGTGTCGTTCTCCCGGTAGTTCTGCCGCGCGATGACAAACAGCTTGTTGGTCATGGCCTTGGCTGTCATGACGATGGACAGATTGTTGGCATCATTGTCCGTGCCGGCAACGATGCCGACGGCATGCTGGATATCGGCTTCGAGAAGGGTATCCTCTTCCGTGCCCACGCCTCTGACCACGCCCTGCCGGGGTTCGCCGGTTTTCTCCGGCGTGGCTTCCATGACCGTGATGGAGATGTCTTCCTTGTTAAGCCGCTTGAACACGGCTTTGCCAAAGCGCCCGTAACCGCCAATGATCCAGTGACCATGGGTGGGTGGATACACGGGATCAGGCAGCAGGGTGCCGGGTTTGGCCGTGAGCCAGCGCTGCAGCAGATACAATCCCGGCGTCTGCAGGGCGGTGGAAAGGTACTTGGCGAAAGTATCGAAAGGGTCAATGATGAAATCCGTGCCAAAGGAAGCCATATTGGCCTCCACCTCATGAGAGTCTGCCCGGCAGATGACCGTGATATGGGGATTGAGCAGCTTGGCGGTAATGGCAATCTTCAGATTGACATCATTGCTGTTGGTCAGGGCCACGATACCCGCGCACTGGGGATGCTTGAGGCCAGCCTCCAGAAGGTGCCGGGGCGTTCGCGCGTTGGCATGCAGCGCGGGCACGAAATCGCGCAGATTCTGCAGCTTGAGCAGATTGATCTTGTCTTCATTGATATCCACGACCACCACATGCTGGCCCCGTTCCGTCAGCGCCAGAGCCAGCTCCCGTCCGGTTTCACCGTAGCCGCAGAGAATATAAAAGGGTTCGCCCAGATTACGGATACGCTGGGCGAAGCGCCTTTCCTTGATGGCGTGCTGAAAAGTCTTGTCCTGCAACAGCGTCAGTATGGTACCGATGGCATACAGCCAGGCCACGACGGACAGATAGATGCACAGCGTCACCCAGGCCCGCTGCACATCAGTGAACTCATAAGGCACCTCGCCGAACCCAATGGTGGTGGACATGAAGCTTACGAAGTAGAACGCATGGAAGAAATCCATGTGCCAGGGGTTGCCCTGAGCGTCCTGCCCCGGAATCAGCACCAGCCCCAGCACGGAAACCGCATAGACCAGCACCAGGGTCAGCAGCGGGCGGCGCATGCGCCGCAGGACAAGGAAGACGATATTGTCCATGCCTAGTGTTTCTTCCAGGTGATGATTACAAGTTTAGTCTGCATGTCTGCGTTCATGATGGCACACACATCGGCAAGCAATTTGAAATGACACTCACCTATAGGTCGGACTTCAGTCCGACACCCAAGGGTGAATTCTCGGGCAAAAGCCCGACCTACAACCATGGCGTTGTTTTGCATTGCGATGCATAAACGGGTCGGTCAAAACCATTCCGCACAGACTTAAGCACACTAACGGCGCAACATCACCGTCTCGATGACCAGCAACACCACGGAGATGACATTTGCCAGCATGGCGCCACCGCTCAGGGACACGATGCTGGCCATGGCCGAAGGCGTCAGGCCGGAAGCGGAGATATGCTCCACCCACATCCACACCACAGAAGCCGCCACCAGCTGCAGCACCGCTACCAGACTGGTAGAGAGCAGCACCGCGCCCAGCTGGCTGCGATCACCAAACTTCAGCAAAGTGGCAATGATATTGACGATGAGCACGGCGAACAGCTCGTACACGTTGTGATGCACGGGATCGTCGATCTCGCCCACGAAGAAACCAAAATTTAGAGTAAGAGACAGGACGATGAAAAAACCAAAGACGACTTTTTCCGGATTCATGGCAGTTTCCGCCGAGTATCGTTTAGGTCGCTGGAATGTAGCAGGAAACGGCATCAAGTGGAAAGCCCAAGGGTCCAGCGCCAAACGGTATCGTGACAAGCTTGTCATCCCTCCTCATCGCCCCTTCCTGGTCTAAAGTCGTTACAAAAAGCAGGTCAACCGCCGCCCCCGGCGAGGTTGAACATCACCATGGAAAGACCAGGAGAGCCCCCATGAGCCAGCGCAAACTGTACATTGCCGCTTACGACATCTCCCACGCCCGCCGCCTGCGCCAGGCACTGAAAATCCTCAAAGGCTACGCCTGTGGCCGGCAGAAATCCGTGTTTGAGTGTTACCTGACCCCCACCGAATACTGGGAACTCATCGAACAAATGCGCGAACTGATCGATGAAAGCAACGACAGATTCCTCCTTTATCGCCACCACCCTAGCCTTGCCGCCCGCATGCTCGGGAAGGCCGTGGCGCCCTGCGATCCTGAATGGTTTTATGTGGGTTGACGGCCATGAGTACCCTCTATTGTGACCGCCAGGTACTGGCCATAGAGCGCGAAGGCGCCAGCATTGTACTGCGGGACTCCGAAGGCCGCAGAAACAACCTGCCCCTGAATATGCTTGAGCGCATCGTGATACGCGGCAGCGTCGAAATCGACACCTCCACCCTGGCGCATCTGGCCGAAAAAGGTATCGTCATCGCCATACTCTCGGGCCGCCACCACAAACTCCAGGCCCAGGTTAGCGGCGGCCCGGGCAAGGAAGCATTGCGGCGTATCGGCCAGGTACGCGCTCACGATGACCCTGTCTGGACAAGCAACTGGAACCGGCTGCTGCTGGCGCGAAAACTGCGTAGCCAGCGCCGAATGCTGCAACAAGCCCTGGAACAGCGTCCCGACTGCCGCCATGCCCTGAGCAAAGGCATGGAAGCCATCGACGCCACCTGGATACGGTTGAAATCAGAGCATCCCGATCCCGCGACCCTGCTGGGCATGGAAGGTGGCGCGGCGCGAGTCTATTTCGACAGCCTGTCCGTCCTGTTTCCGCCATCCCTGAACTTTTCCGGGCGCAATCGCCGGCCACCGCGCGACCCCGTGAACGCCGTGCTTTCGCTAGGATACACCCTCCTGCATAACGAAGCCGCCCAAGCCGCCTGGGCAACCGGGTTGGACCCTTACATCGGCTTCTACCACAAACCTGCCCATGGCCGGGAATCCCTGGCCTCAGACCTGATAGAACCATTACGCGCCCACATCGACCGACTCTGCTGGGACCTGTTTCGCAAACGGACGCTGACCAGCGAACATTTCAGCCGCCAGGGAAAGGCCTGTCTGCTCAACAAGCGTGGCCGGCATCATTTCTACGCCGCCTACGAACAGCTCGCGCCCCCAATGCGCCGCGCCCTGCGACGCACCGCCACCACCCTGGCCAAGCGCTTTGCCCAATATCCAGCCCCTGGGGAGGAAAACCAATGAAACCCCTCTACATCGAAAACCGCAACAAACCCCGCGTGCATCTGGAAGACCCGGCCTTGGTGGTTCAGCGCGAAAACGAAGCTGAGCGTCTCTTCCCTCTCAACCGTATCGGGCGGGTCATCAGCCACGAAAAGGTACGCTGGACCCAGGCCAGCCTCCTCGCCTTGGCCAAGCATGGCATACCGCTGATTTTTCATGACAACCGCGGCAAAATCATCGCGCGGCTGTTGGGCTTAAGCGGCGAACCCGGGTCTCTGGTACGCCAGCTGGAAGAAACCCTGACCCTCCCCTATGGCCCTGAACGCTATATAGACTGGTACAGACACAACGAACGACGGATACTGTTAGAACTGAGGTCGGCCCACCCCTGGCTGGCGATCCCCCTGAACGACCCCGACCGGCTTCATAGCGTGATACTGAAAATGCTCCGCGAGAAAATGGCCCGAAATGCTGCCACCATGAGTCGGAACTACATCGAAAATCGGGTTCATGCCTGGGTGAGCCAGCATCTGGGCGTACTGGGAATAGACGCCTCTACCCCCCACCTGCTGGGTGGCGTGATCGACCTGCCCCGCGACCTGTCCCGCTTGCTCCAATGGCATTTCATGGTGAGCTGGGTAGAATGGGTCTCGGCGCGACAAATTCAAGGGCTTGCGGTGAGCCGAAAAGTAACGGAGCACTTTCATCGCCTGGAAACCGACCTCGAACGACAAGGCCGCCAACTGCTCAATCATCTGCATCTTTGGGCCTCCAACCCGGAATGGCGATGAATCGATGAATCAGTATCTGGTATGTTACGATATTGCCGACCCCAGGCGGCTGCAGAGAGTACATCGTATCTGCAAACATCATGGGATCGCGCTCCAGTACTCCGTATTCCTGTTCGAGGGCAATCGCGCCCGCGTCGATGCACTGATCGCCAAACTCAAAGAAGTAATCCACGAAGTAGAAGACGACATTCGCATCTACCCCCTGAAAAACGGTGCCAATGGAATCATGATAGGCGTATCCCCCCTGCCTGGAGACGCCTGGCTGATTGTTGAAGATGAACGATTTGATATACTCGTTTACGGAAAAGACACCCCAGATGAACCGCCGATATGAGTCAGCTTGAAAAAACTGCAAGAATTCCACAACGGTCCATGCAAGAGACTGAACAAAAAAGAATTTTTGCAGGCAGCAGTTAGAAATGAGACCCGACAGAAAGGGGATTAAGACATTGCTGAAATAACAACAGAGGATGGTTTGCCGTTAGAAATGAGACCCGACAGAAAGGGGATTAAGACGTTGTGAAAATAGACAGACAGTGCGTGGGTACAGTTAGAAATGAGACCCGACAGAAAGGGGATTAAGACAATTCTAGGACGGCATCATACGCCGCCCTTTCTGTTAGAAATGAGACCCGACAGAAAGGGGATTAAGACCCAAAGTTTTCCACCTTTTAATCCCCCAAATAGGTTAGAAATGAGACCCGACAGAAAGGGGATTAAGACGGTTGATGGAGTTCATGGGCATCATGCCCTGTCGTTAGAAATGAGACCCGACAGAAAGGGGATTAAGACTTTTTATGCCACAGTGTTGCATCCCTGTAACGTTAGAAATGAGACCCGACAGAAAGGGGATTAAGACTTAGATAAATTTTCATGTTTACCCCTTTTGTTGTTAGAAATGAGACCCGACAGAAAGGGGATTAAGACGCAAGGGATATTTTCATATCTCATTTTTCAGAGTGTTAGAAATGAGACCCGACAGAAAGGGGATTAAGACGGAATAACTACAGCAATTATATATTGCCACATAAGTTAGAAATGAGACCCGACAGAAAGGGGATTAAGACTCATTTTCAACGTCGAACAAGTCTAATACCTGTGTTAGAAATGAGACCCGACAGAAAGGGGATTAAGACAATTCTTCTGAATCGAATTCTAGAGCAGCATCATGTTAGAAATGAGACCCGACAGAAAGGGGATTAAGACTTTCGATATCAAACAAGTCTAATACCTGCTCGATGTTAGAAATGAGACCCGACAGAAAGGGGATTAAGACTCACTATCCAACGAATCCATATTCCCTTCGTGAGTTAGAAATGAGACCCGACAGAAAGGGGATTAAGACCACAAAATTTTCTATCATGATCTTGAACATAGTTAGAAATGAGACCCGACAGAAAGGGGATTAAGACGGGGTTTATTTGGTACTATGGGGGGATGTTTATTGTTAGAAATGAGACCCGACAGAAAGGGGATTAAGACGCTGTGCCAGCACAAATTCACGGTACTTTTTTGGTTAGAAATGAGACCCGACAGAAAGGGGATTAAGACTTTCAGGATTTTCTTTTCTTCCATTGACTTCTCGTTAGAAATGAGACCCGACAGAAAGGGGATTAAGACAAATTGCAAGCATTAAATTTGCTTGCTCAAGGTTAGAAATGAGACCCGACAGAAAGGGGATTAAGACCTTGTAGGTGGTCAATGAAAGCCAAAATTTGTGTTAGAAATGAGACCCGACAGAAAGGGGATTAAGACAACATATCCCGTTAGTATAACGGGACTGCCCTGTTAGAAATGAGACCCGACAGAAAGGGGATTAAGACCCTAATAGGTTGAGTAGTTTCCGTATCAACGAGTTAGAAATGAGACCCGACAGAAAGGGGATTAAGACCCAACTATCTCGGCGACCCATGCTTGTCGCCGAGTTAGAAATGAGACCCGACAGAAAGGGGATTAAGACGCAGGTCGCTGGCGCAGGTGTTCGTGCCGATGGCGTTAGAAATGAGACCCGACAGAAAGGGGATTAAGACGCCATCTCGTTCGACTATATTGCTATTGCTTACGTTAGAAATGAGACCCGACAGAAAGGGGATTAAGACGTTTCAGGACCTCAGAGTAAATGCTATTGGGGGTTAGAAATGAGACCCGACAGAAAGGGGATTAAGACTTTTCACCTGTGACTAGGTATAACCCGTTTCCTGTTAGAAATGAGACCCGACAGAAAGGGGATTAAGACATGCGGGCTGCCTCAATCCTGTGACAGCCCTCGAGTTAGAAATGAGACCCGACAGAAAGGGGATTAAGACTGGTTGCCAGCTCGGGGCCCAATCCCCTGCTGTGTTAGAAATGAGACCCGACAGAAAGGGGATTAAGACAGCTCTGGCCTGTGATGTAGCATACCCCGTTAGTTAGAAATGAGACCCGACAGAAAGGGGATTAAGACTGAACCGCCATACAAGCGTCGCACTCATAGTAGGTTAGAAATGAGACCCGACAGAAAGGGGATTAAGACTGATGTCCTGTAGTGCACCCGCATACCGGACACTGTTAGAAATGAGACCCGACAGAAAGGGGATTAAGACCCTGAAACAAAATTTTCTACCATGATTTTATACGTTAGAAATGAGACCCGACAGAAAGGGGATTAAGACTCGTTGGCATAGAACAGCCAACATATATTTGAGTTAGAAATGAGACCCGACAGAAAGGGGATTAAGACCTGTAATCAGAGGACTATGCCGTGAACTACCGGGTTAGAAATGAGACCCGACAGAAAGGGGATTAAGACGATATAAAAGGACATAGTTATACCTTAATTACAGTTAGAAATGAGACCCGACAGAAAGGGGATTAAGACAGTATCGTGCATCAAATTATTCCTCCCAAGGCAGTTAGAAATGAGACCCGACAGAAAGGGGATTAAGACTGAGATTTAGGATACCCATATTAGGTATCCACCGTTAGAAATGAGACCCGACAGAAAGGGGATTAAGACCCCTTACAAGGCGCAGCTCTGCGCCTTTTAAGGTTAGAAATGAGACCCGACAGAAAGGGGATTAAGACAAAAATGAAGGGGACCAGATAATGGTCTATAAGGTTAGAAATGAGACCCGACAGAAAGGGGATTAAGACTTTCCTGAACGCGCTTTTCCTTGGTGATAGAGTTAGAAATGAGACCCGACAGAAAGGGGATTAAGACCTTTCAGGTGGTCTAGGAAAGCAAAAACTTTCTGTTAGAAATGAGACCCGACAGAAAGGGGATTAAGACGGGGTGCCAGCGGCCGTTTCCATCGGTGTAGGGCGTTAGAAATGAGACCCGACAGAAAGGGGATTAAGACTCTATAACTTTACACGATTCGACCGTCGTTCCAGTTAGAAATGAGACCCGACAGAAAGGGGATTAAGACTTCCTTCCGCTGGCCATATTGGCCAGCGACAAAGTTAGAAATGAGACCCGACAGAAAGGGGATTAAGACAGTCCTCAATAGCGGCCTGTAGCATGTCACCCAAGTTAGAAATGAGACCCGACAGAAAGGGGATTAAGACTGCCACAGTGTTGCATCCCTGTAACACTGTGGCGTTAGAAATGAGACCCGACAGAAAGGGGATTAAGACAACCGCGGTTTTTCGAACCATGATTCTCCTGAAAGTTAGAAATGAGACCCGACAGAAAGGGGATTAAGACTTTTAGCAGTGACAGGACAGCTTCACGGTGCAAGTTAGAAATGAGACCCGACAGAAAGGGGATTAAGACGTCCAGGCCCTCGCGGGTGAGAGCCGTGCCCATGTTAGAAATGAGACCCGACAGAAAGGGGATTAAGACCGTGGGAGCAAGCCGGGTTAAGCGCGCTTGGCGTTAGAAATGAGACCCGACAGAAAGGGGATTAAGACTTCAATGTCTGCAATACTGGCAAATTCTGTTGTTAGAAATGAGACCCGACAGAAAGGGGATTAAGACGTTGGTCATTGGTCAATCCTCATGCATTTTGCGGTTAGAAATGAGACCCGACAGAAAGGGGATTAAGACCTTGCCCTTTGGGTGATTACGCCAAAGGCATAGTTAGAAATGAGACCCGACAGAAAGGGGATTAAGACTTCACTTTTGTGCTCATGTTGAGTTCCTGTGGTTGTTAGAAATGAGACCCGACAGAAAGGGGATTAAGACTGAAATGTGCGTGGAATTAAGCAGGGACGCGATGTTAGAAATGAGACCCGACAGAAAGGGGATTAAGACTTTATCAGAGACGCCAGATTTACAGTCTGGTGGCAGGTTAGAAATGAGACCCGACAGAAAGGGGATTAAGACCGCTCATGGGCGCGCTCTAGATCTTGAATCGGTTAGAAATGAGACCCGACAGAAAGGGGATTAAGACTGTTTTTTGCGGGGTTCCCCTGCCGCGCGGCCGTTAGAAATGAGACCCGACAGAAAGGGGATTAAGACTGGCAAGATATGCCGCCTTGCGTTTTTCTATCTGTTAGAAATGAGACCCGACAGAAAGGGGATTAAGACTTTTATAAGCCATTATTGTACGCTCCTATAGTTAGAAATGAGACCCGACAGAAAGGGGATTAAGACTAGTGCTCGGTCAAGAGCTGGCTGGCCAGCTTGGTTAGAAATGAGACCCGACAGAAAGGGGATTAAGACCATAATCACCTTCTGGCGTTTCTCGGGAGCAAGGTTAGAAATGAGACCCGACAGAAAGGGGATTAAGACTGGTTTTTCAAACCACGTTTCTCCAGACTTGAAAGTTAGAAATGAGACCCGACAGAAAGGGGATTAAGACGAACTATCGAATCGTGGTTTTTCAAACCACGTGTTAGAAATGAGACCCGACAGAAAGGGGATTAAGACTGGTCAACAAGGAAGTATTCTTCCATTTCTATGTTAGAAATGAGACCCGACAGAAAGGGGATTAAGACCTGTCGCACTTTAATGCTTTTGCCATTTGTTTCGTTAGAAATGAGACCCGACAGAAAGGGGATTAAGACAGTAATCTATCTTCTTTCATTGGTCCTCCCAAGTTAGAAATGAGACCCGACAGAAAGGGGATTAAGACTATGCGCTATGATAGTCGTTGATTTCATTTTCTGTTAGAAATGAGACCCGACAGAAAGGGGATTAAGACGATGAGACGATGATCAATCAAAAAGTATTGGTGTTAGAAATGAGACCCGACAGAAAGGGGATTAAGACCTCATGTTAAGGCCATAATGACCGTGGATTGTATGTTAGAAATGAGACCCGACAGAAAGGGGATTAAGACCATCAGTTCCTTTGCCGCCTTGATAGCAGCATAAGGTTAGAAATGAGACCCGACAGAAAGGGGATTAAGACAGGTCATGGTTCGATCCTCCGGTTATTGCCCGTTAGAAATGAGACCCGACAGAAAGGGGATTAAGACCCATCTGCATACCATATTACGCCATAGAGTTCCGTTAGAAATGAGACCCGACAGAAAGGGGATTAAGACGTTAAATCAGGGAGAATCCCTAATTCTATTGGGTTAGAAATGAGACCCGACAGAAAGGGGATTAAGACGTATGACGCAACGTGCCTTGCAGGCAAGGGCGAGGTTAGAAATGAGACCCGACAGAAAGGGGATTAAGACCCATCCCCGGTAACCGGCAGCACGCTGCCAGACCGTTAGAAATGAGACCCGACAGAAAGGGGATTAAGACTGAAAGATGAAGGGGATGAGTATGTGATCTATGTTAGAAATGAGACCCGACAGAAAGGGGATTAAGACTATGTTAAATTCAGTATAAAAATCAGGGATAAGTTAGAAATGAGACCCGACAGAAAGGGGATTAAGACCAGGGACTCGAAGGTGAGTAGGTTTTTGAGGGCGTTAGAAATGAGACCCGACAGAAAGGGGATTAAGACGGCATGGAGGCCCGTTTCGTCGCTGTCTAGCGTTAGAAATGAGACCCGACAGAAAGGGGATTAAGACAGAGGATGGTTCGCTACTTGAACGAACATCTCGTTAGAAATGAGACCCGACAGAAAGGGGATTAAGACCGCCGTTGGCGCGGCTCCCCTGCTGCGCGGCTTCGTTAGAAATGAGACCCGACAGAAAGGGGATTAAGACGCTCCAAAGTCTGCAACCTGTGCAGGTATTAACGTTAGAAATGAAACCCGACAGAAAGGGGATTAAGACTCGGAAAAGGAAATAATTTCCCCTTTTCCATCATGTTAGAAATGAGACCCGACAGAAAGGGGATTAAGACGCAGACTGCCGGGTTATGTTTATTTAAAAATGCCGTTAGAAATGAGACCCGACAGAAAGGGGATTAAGACATCGGACAGGTCTAATACCTGCCCGATGTTTTCTGTTAGAAATGAGACCCGACAGAAAGGGGATTAAGACAACTGCTTCTGGTGAAATATCATTACCTAAAAAGTTAGAAATGAGACCCGACAGAAAGGGGATTAAGACGCATCATAGCCATCGATGCTTGCGCTTGCCCGTGTTAGAAATGAGACCCGACAGAAAGGGGATTAAGACACAGCAGGGGGATAATTTCCCCCGCTGCTTTGTGTTAGAAATGAGACCCGACAGAAAGGGGATTAAGACCGCTACCTGAACGAACAGCTCACCGGAACGGGGTTAGAAATGAGACCCGACAGAAAGGGGATTAAGACAAAAGGTCAGGGACAGGGTAAAGGAGGCCGGGAGTTAGAAATGAGACCCGACAGAAAGGGGATTAAGACCGACGGGTAAGACTGTTCCGGACCAGCGCGACCGTTAGAAATGAGACCCGACAGAAAGGGGATTAAGACACAGGTCGGGCGCCTCTTTCTGCCCGACCTTTTCGTTAGAAATGAGACCCGACAGAAAGGGGATTAAGACTTCCTCCTGTTGATAAACCGAATCCCGGCCTCTGTTAGAAATGAGACCCGACAGAAAGGGGATTAAGACTCAAGGCGCGCGCCCGCCTATGATTACTTGGCGTTAGAAATGAGACCCGACAGAAAGGGGATTAAGACGCTGGTCAATGCCTGGCCCATGTCCCGATAGTGGTTAGAAATGAGACCCGACAGAAAGGGGATTAAGACTGAGATGCCAGTTCAAAGCGTGCTGCGGTGCCGTTAGAAATGAGACCCGACAGAAAGGGGATTAAGACCTGGCCAGCCTTCCGAGGCTGGCCAGCCCAACCGTTAGAAATGAGACCCGACAGAAAGGGGATTAAGACTACGGGCTCCGTTTAAGCGTGCTTCCAGTGCGGATGTTAGAAATGAGACCCGACAGAAAGGGGATTAAGACGCCAGCTCGAAACGGGCTTCCGTGCCCGTTTCGTTAGAAATGAGACCCGACAGAAAGGGGATTAAGACCTTCCTCCAGCCAATCTCATTGGTGTTCAGTGTTAGAAATGAGACCCGACAGAAAGGGGATTAAGACGTTACCGCCTCCCGATGGATGCGCGCGCCATTCAATTAGAAATGAGGCCCGATACAAAGGGTGAAGTGGCTTTCGCGTTTATTTTGGCGAAAAGGCAAACCCTGTTGGGCACGTTGCTCTGCCCTCCTTTGCCCAACCTACCGGGCTTATATTTCGGGTTGGAGATCCGCCTCGACCTAAGGAGACTGACGGCAAGCCTATTGCCCTTGCGCTGCCGAAGCGCATTTGTTAAAAACGAGAAGGTCATTGGCGCCACTAACAGGTTGTTGAAAGAGTTCCTCCATGGACTTTTTCAACTACGGAAATGGAAAATGCGGCTTTCTACTTCCCTCTTTTTTTTGTGCCGCACGCGGGCTGTTGAATAGCTCGCTATTGAGTACTTCCATCAGAAACCAGACCCGACTCGAAGGGGATAAGAATGGAAAAGGACAACCCAACCAAAAACAATAATCCCCTCCTGGACCTTGGCCACTTGCCGGATTTTTACCGGCTGCGATGGAACCTGAGAATGGAACGGGATTTCGATACCCCTTTTTTTCTTGGCTCAGCACTACGTGGGTTGCTGGGGCATGGATTGAAACGCACGGTCTGCGTGACCCGGCAGCCTAAGTGTACAAGCTGTGTTCTGCTGCAAAGCTGCCCTTACCCGGCATTTTTCGAGCCGGCGGCCATACATCCCTCTAATGCCCGGGTGCCCTATGTGCTGGCGCTGCCTTTCATCGGGCGTCATCAGTTCAAAGCAGGTGACATCCTGCCTCTGGAGATGACCTTGCTCCCGCCCCATGACCGCCAGATTCCTTATCTGGTTCATGCCCTGGAGCGCGCCGGGAAAATGGGTATTGGACCCCAACGGGTTCCCTTTTCGGTGGCATCGGTTTCCTGCCTGGAAAAGGCTGGGGAAAACAGCTGGCTTCCTCTGTACGAAGACGGTCGAATCCTTCGCCAGGCGCCGACGGTGAAACTGGAGCCACCTCCCCTGCCCCGCCAGGTCAGCCTGGAATGGCTCACGCCGCTGCGGCTCAAGCGTCATGGCCGCTTGGTAAGGGCTGAGGATTTCGATGGTAATCTCTTTATCGAAAGCCTGGCGTTTCGCGCCAGCGACCTGGCCGCGAGCCGTCCTGAGCGGACGCTGCTCAAGCAGATTCGTGAACAGAAGATAACAGCCCGGACGCAGATGCACTGGCGCGAGATGTCCCGTTATTCTTCACGGCAAGGCACCCGCATGCAGATCGGCGGTCTGCTGGGTCGGATGGATCTGGAATTAGCTGGCCTGGAAGCCTATTGGCCGTGGATTTGGGCGACGCAATGGCTGCATCTTGGCAAGTTCACCAGCGTTGGCCTGGGCAGGTATCGCCTGACGGCAAGCTTGCCAACCAGGTGAAACGGACAGACACCTGAGAAAATACTGGTTGGCGGGACGGGCCAGGAAGGTCCAAGGATGATGCATACAAGCTGCCCGCCTCCTGATTCATAAGCGCAACAGAGATAATGCACAAAGCCCCTCATCACTACAATAAACGCATTCTTCTTGCCGTCACCGGGCTCAGCCCCCAAGTGGTCACGGAAACCTTGTACGCTTTGGCCGTATCGCGCGAACCAGCATTCATCCCCACCCAAATCCACTTGCTGACCACCGCCGAAGGCAAACACCGCGCCGAGCTGGCCCTGCTTTCGGAAGATCCGGGCTGGTTTCATCGCCTGCGCCAGGAGTATGAACTTCCCCCCATTGATTTCGATGCTAATCATATTCACGCCATCGAAGACGCCAAGGGCGGAACCCTGGAGGATATCCGCACGCCCGAAGACAATATCCGCCTGGCCGACCAGATTACCGAACGGGTCCGGGAATTGACCGCCGACGACGAGACCGCGCTGCATGTCTCCATCGCTGGTGGCCGCAAGACCATGGGCTTTTACCTGGGCTACGCGCTGTCGCTGTTCGGTCGCCCTCAGGATCGCCTTTCTCATGTGCTGGTGAGCGAACCTTATGAATCGAGCTGGGATTTTTTCTACCCCACCCGCCGTTCCCGTGTCATCACCACCCGCGACAACAAGCTGGTGGATACCCGCGACGCCAGAGTGGAGCTGGCGGAGATTCCCTTTGTGCGTTTGCGCATGGGGTTGGATCAGCGTTTGAAAGAAGGCGGCGCGAGTTTTTCCGAGGCGGTGGCCGCCGCCCAGCGGGCGTTGCAGCCGCCGGAACTGGTCATTGATTTACAGGGGCAACGCGTCCGCGCTGGTGGAATCGACATCGACCTGCCGCCGCGGGAGCTGGCTCTGTATGCCCTGTTCGCCCGGCGCCTGCTCGATGATAAGCCACCCCTGCCTGCACCGCCAAAAGAGGCGCCAGACAAAGAATGGGCTGAACGATTTCTCGCCCAATACCGCGCCATCCGTGACGGCCAGGCCGATGACACCGACCGCACCGAGGACGCTCTGGCGCCTGGCATGGATGGCGATTATTTCTCGAATACCAAAAGCAAGTTGCACAAACGTCTGCGAGAATCCCTGGGCAGCGCGGCTGGCCCCTATCTGATCGATGACGGCAACCACCGCCCGCGCTTGTACCGCATGAATCTGCCACGTGAGGCCGTGCGTTTTGGTAAGCTTGCCACATCAGCCGAAAACGAGGGAGCGGAATAAAATGGCCACCATGAACTATGAAAAGGACGTTTCCACTCAAGTGGATTCGGGGCGCCAGAGCAGCAACGATGGCTCTACCGAGGCGATTTGCGAGAAATCCCGATCATCCTGTAACAATACCGTCTGGTACTCGATGGCAAGGGCGGCAATCAGACAGTCGTGGGGGCTGCGAATGGTGATGCCTTGCCAGCGGCAGCGGGCATATAGCTCACCAGCAGCCGCATGGGTGTGCACCGAAGGCATGAGCATGGGCTGGTCGATGAATTCCGCGTGTAAACGGCGCGCATTGACTTCGTTCCGCGCTCCCTGCAGCAGTTCTTGCAGAATTACCGGGGCAAGCCACGCATCGGCCTCATCCAGCAGGTCGTCCAGCATGAGAGTCTGTACTGTCTCCCGCCCACGCAACCATTGGACCCAGACGCTGGTGTCAACCAGCATCTTCGTCCATCCATCGCCGGACCTTGAACAGATCGTAGTCAGGATCAAGAAGATCACTGCCCTGGAGCGCTTTCAAATCCTGCTGCCTGGCTTTGTAAAGCAGCTCCCGCAGCGCCCGGTTCACAACCTCAGTTTCGGTCTTGGCGCCAGTAATTTTCATCGCTTTGGCCACCAGCTCGTCGTCGAGCACGATATTGGTTCTCATCGCAACACACCTCCTGAGGTGTATTTTAGCATTCATCACAGGACAGGAAGATGACTGAAACACTCTTGAAAAGCAAAATGGACGCAAGCTGCCGTATGGCATTCGCGGCCTGTCTCCATGACCTGGGCAAGTTTGCCGAGCGGGCACGAATCGTGGAGGCGGCTGAAAAGGACGCGGAGGGAATCAGTGCTGCCGAGCACAACAAGCAACTTTATTGCCCGAGCTGGGACGGCCGTTATTCCCATGTACACGCGGCCTATTCGGCGATTGCCATCGATCTGCTGGAAGACGCGCTGCCGCCGCTGAAAGGTGCGGACGTCAGCCCTTTTACCGCCTGGAACGAGCCACAAGCCGATGACTCGCTGATCAATGCCGCTGCCAGACACCACAAGCCGGAAACGGCGCTGCAGTGGCTTATCGCCACGGCGGACCGTATTGCGTCCGGCTTCGAGCGCGCGGCTTTCGATGACTACAACCAGGCGGTGGATGACGAGGGCAAGCGGCTAAATCACTACACCCGGAGGCAATTGACGCTTTTTGAGCAAATTCGGCTGGACGGCACAACTGTAGAACAAGACGATCTGAAGTGGCGCTACCCGCTCGCACCACTTTCCGTAGGCAGTCTCTTTCCAATACGAGCCAAAGAGATAGAAAAAGCGAAAACCAAGACAGCGCAGGATGAATATCGCAAACTGTGGGACGCCTTTCGGGCCGCCCTGGAAGATATTCCCAAGAGCCATCGAAAGAACTGGAGCCTGTGGCTGGATCACTTTGATTCCCTGTGGGCAGCCTATGCTTCGGCCATTCCCTCGGCCACGGCGGGCAACACCAAGCCGGAGGTGTCGCTGTACGACCACTCCCGCACCACCGCCGCGCTGGCCACGGCCTTATGGCGCTATCACGAAAATGACGATCCCGAAACGATCCGCGAACAACTGCGCGCCCAATGGGACCGGAAGCGCCAGCAGCAGTCTCTGGCGGAAACGGCTTGGGACGACGACAAATTCCTGTTGGTTATCGGCGACTTTTTCGGCATTCAGTCCTTCATCTTCGCCAGCGGCGGCGAAACGCAGAAAAATGCGGCCAAACTGCTGCGGGGACGCTCGGCCTATGTCTCCCTGCTCACCGAATGCGCGGCGCTGAAAATTCTCGATGAGCTGGGCCTGCCGCCCACCAGCCAGGTTATCAACGCGGCGGGCAAGTTTCTTATCGTCGCGCCCAACCGGCCCGAGGTGAAGGAAAAGCTCACTGAAATCCAGAACGAGTTCGACCAGTGGTTTCTGCAACACACCTGGGGCGAATCCGGCATTGGCATGACTTGGGAGCCAGCGGCCTGCAACGATTTTCTTGACCATGGCAGCGATGACAGCGAGCCACCGTTCAAACAGCTCATCGACCGGCTGTTCCAGCGCCTGGAGGACATCAAGGCAAGTCGCCTGAATCTTTGCGGCAACGACGCTCCGGCGCCCATATTTGAGGGATTTCTCGACAGCTTCGATAACAATAAAGGCGTCTGCGCCATCGACGGAGGCTCGCCTGCCAGCGTGCCGCTGCCCAAGGCGGAAAACAAATACATCAGCCTGCTGGCGCTGGATCAGATCAACACCGGAAAGTGGCTGGCACATTACGACCGGCTGCTGGTTACGCGCTCGAACATCGACCATCACACCCTGTCGCTGAACCTGTTCGGCTACCACATCAGCTTTACCGGAAATGAAGATGCCAGCGGCAAATTCGGCGAGCTGGCCGCTAAGGGCGACCTGCGCCGCGCCTGGGATTATTCATTGCCCGAAAGCCGGGAGGCCGTGTTGTTCAATGGCTATGGGCGGCGCAGCATCAACGCCTATGTACCAAAACTTGGCACGCTAAACGATGTTGAGAAAGAGCGGTACCAGAATCTAGATTTACCTGATTCGCCTAATGCCCCCAAGAGCTTCGAGTTACTAGCTCGGGATGATATGTGGCCATTTGACCATGATTTAAGCCGTTGGGGAGGAACAGAGGGCCTGATCACCCTGAAAGGCGATGTGGACAACCTGGGCCAGATTTTCGAGACAGGACTGAAAAGACCCAGCTTTGCCAAATGGGCTTCCCTGTCCCGGCAGATGAACGCCTTTTTCACCGTTTTCCTGCCCTGGTACTGCCAGAACGAATATCCGTCCACCTACACGGTGTTTGCCGGTGGTGATGATTTTTTCCTTATCGGCCCGTGGCGCAGCACCATCCGGCTGGCACGGGGCATGCGCAAGCAATTCCACTGCTATGTGGCGGAAAACCCCAGCCTCCACTTTTCCACCGGCCTGCTGATGACCAAGCCGGGCATGCCGGTGGCGCAGATGGGCGAGATGGCGGAACAGGCGCTGGAACAAGCCAAGAGTCACGAAGGGAAAAACGCCGTGACGCTTTTTGGCCAGACGGTCTCCTGGGATGCCTTCGATCAACTTTGGCAGATACTGGAAGCCATCGCGGAGAAAGACGAACAATTCGACCTGAGTACCGGGTATCTGTATCGCCTGCAAGATCTGGCCGATATGGCAGAGAACCTGAAATCCGACAAACCCAAGCCGGAAAACGCCATCTGGCGTTCCTGGTTCAGCTACCGCACCTACCGCATGCTGGAACGAACCCTAAAGGGCAAAGACAAACAGCAAGAACGCGAGCGGCGAATGCAGGAACTGGCCAAGGTGCTGAGCGAGCCCATTGAACACCATGGCGCCCACTTCAAGATTCCACTTTTTATTCATCTTTACCAGCAGCGCAGCTGAAGGAGTCGATGACATGAGTTATCAAAATCAGAAAAGACATGGCGGCAAGCCCAAGCAGGAACGGCGCAGCCTCGGTACGACCATCCGTTTCACCAACGAGGAAGGAAAAATCGACGCTGATCTGTTCGACAAAACGGCCAGCAATGCCGCCAAAACCGTTGCCCGATGCAGGCGGGAACAGAACAAGAGCACCCAGCTTCGCCGCTTCTATGATGAACTGGTGATGTGGGAGGAAAAGGTTCGACAGAACCCAGAAAAATTCGACGAATATCTGCCCTTCATTCGCATGCTCAAGGCCAAGGCCGCCTACGCGGAAGGCCGCAAGCTTGTGGATGGCGCTTTCGTGGATTTGATCGAGCAAACTATCAACTTCGTTAAAAACGCGGCTGACCTGCGCACGGCCAAATTGTTTTTCGAGGCTTTCATGGGGTTCTATAAACTGGAGAAGGGGGACTGATTATGAAACTGGATAAGATTTCGAAACTCACCGGCACCATCGAACTGGTGAGCGGCCTGCACATTGGCGGTGGCAATACCGAAATGCACATCGGCGGCACGGACAACCCCGTCATCAAGAATCCGGTCACCAATCAGCCCTATATCCCCGGCTCCAGCCTCAAGGGAAAAATGCGCAGCCTGATGGAATGGCAAGCGGGCGTGGTTGGCGTCGCTGATGGCAAAGCGTTGGCTATCAAGCACATCGACAAGCTCAATGGCAACCGCGCCCAGGGCATCGAGATATTGCGCCTGTTCGGCTACGCGCCCAGCGGCGGCGGACAGGACGATCCGGAACTGGTACGGGAAATCGGGCCAACCCGGTTGGCATTTTGGGACTGTAATCTCGATCCTGCCTGGGTAAAGGAAATGAGTGACAACAACCTGCTGCTCACTGAAACCAAGATGGAAAACTCCATCGACCGCATCAAGGGCACGGCAGAAAATCCGCGCAACACCGAGCGGGTGCCAGCAGGCGCAAAGTTTGATTTTCAGCTCACGATCAAGGTCATCGACGGCGAAGACCTGCTCGATGCGGTGCTGCGTGGCCTCAAGCTGGTCGAGCTTTCCGGTCTGGGGGGCTCAATTTCACGCGGCTACGGCAAACTCGCGTTCCGCGATCTGGCCCTGGATGGTGAACCGGTGCAGGAACGATTCGAACAAACGCAATTACAATAGGAGAAGACATGGATTGTTCGATTGCCACCATCACGCCGCGCTCTGCCTTTGGCGGGCCGATTCGGGGCGACACGCTGTTCGGTCAGCTCTGCTGGGCGGCGCGGCATCGCTGGGGAGAAGCGCGGTTGGCTGAACTGCTGCAAGGCTATACGGCGGGACAGCCATTTTTGGTCGTCTCCGACGCCTTCCCGGCAGGCTACCTGCCGCGTCCTGCCCTGCCCCTGCACCGCTTCGACGAAGCGCCTGATGCTGATCGTAAGGCGGTAAAGAAAAGGCGCTGGCTGCCACGCGAGCGCTTTGCCGAGCCTTTGCGTCAATGGCTCAACCATGCCGTAGCTGAACAAGATATTGCCGACGATGAACTCATGGCCGCCCATATCCAGCCACACAACACCATCAACCGCATGACTGGCACCACAGGCACGGGCGAGTTCACGCCCTACATCATGGCGCAGCACTGGTTCGCGCCCAGCTTGGCGCTGGACATCTATATCGCCTACGACGGTGAGCGCTTGTCGAAGGATGAAGTCAAGCAGCTTCTGGAAGATGTCGGGCACGCGGGTTATGGCCGCGACGCCAGCATCGGCCTTGGCAAATTCGAACTCACCGGCCTGTCGCCGGAAGACTGGCCCGCCCAGGACAACGCCAACGCCATGATGACGCTGGCTCCCTGCGCACCCCAAGGGCTGAACTTCGATCCCGCGCGAAGCTGGTACCAGCCTTTCACCCGTTTCGGACGGCATGGTGATTTGGGCGTACACACAGGGCGGCCTTTCAAGAACCCGGTATTGATGGCCGATACCGGCGCTCTGCTGTCCTACAGCAATGGCGAGGTTTCCACATTTTGCGGCCAGGGGCTGGGTGGCAATGGCCAGCTGTCCAAGGCCATAGAAGCCACCGTGCACCAAGGTTACGCGCCCGCCCTGCCAGTATTTCTGGAGGAAACATCATGAGCGGCATTCCCCAAACCCGAAAGCTCTGGATCACTCCTCTCTCTCCTGTCCACATGGGCACCGACGAGGATTACACCCCCACCGGCTATGTCATCGACGGCAATGCCTTGTATGAGTTCGACCAGCGGGCCCTGGAGAATCTGCCGGACAGCGAACGCAAAAAGCTCGATGGCCTGCTGGGCGGCAAGGCCACGGCGGATATGCTGAAAAATGTCCAGGCCTTTTTTCACCACAACCGGGAATGGCTGATCCCCGACGCGATAAACATCGTGGGCGTCAGCGACGAAATGGCCAAACTTTATGAATCGCGCGTCGGCAAGGCCGCCAATATAGAATCCGGCGGCAAACAGGTGTTGAACGCGCTGGAAATCGAACGGGCTTATTACAACCCCACAGATCGACGACTGATGCTGCCCGGCAGTGGGTTGAAGGGGGCGATGAGGACGGCACTGCTGGATTCACTCAACAATGGCCAGAGAACCGAACGGGGTGAACGAAACCGCGATCTACAGCAGCGGCTGTTTCAGTACAGCATGCGCGAACTGCACAAGGATCCCATGCGCTTGGTTCAGGTGGGTGATTGCGCCTGGCATGGGCCGACCGAGTTGAACAGCGCCGAGGTGCTCTTTGCCGTCAACCGCAAGAAACATGCCGTTACCAGGAACGGCAAGGAAGTCGATTCTCAAGCGGAAAAACAAAACCTATACCAGTTGCTCGAATGTGCCACACCCTTTCGCCTGCGTGCGTTTCAGGGGACGCTGAATATTCCTGATCTTGGTGATGATCGGAACATTGCAAACCGGTTGCCGCAACATCGTTTTGACTTTGCCGAGATTGCCGCGGCCTGCAATCGCTTCTATCGCCCCATCTTCGAGCGTGAGCTGCAACTGCTGAAAAAGCGGAGTTTCCTCGACAGCGCCTGGCGGGAAACCGTGGACAACCTGCTGAACAATGCCTCCATCCGTCAGCGCCTCGATAACAACGACGCTTTCCTGCTTCGGGTGGGGCGGCACAGCGGCGCTGAATCCGTCACCCTCGATGGTGTTCGGTCGATAAGGATCATGAAGGGAAAAGGCCAGCAGCCAGACTGGGGCAAAGAAGCCAAAACTGTCTGGCTCGCCACGGGTGACAGAGGCGACCGGCGTTATCTCAAACCTTTCGGCTGGCTGCTGGTGGAAATGACGGAACCGGGGGAAACGCCACCTCCCTGGCCTGAGGCCGAGGAACTGATGCGGGAATATGGCAAGGCCATGTCGAAATGGCTGTCAGGCATCCGCGAAAGGCAAAACGCGCTGAGGGAAAAAATCCTGCTGACCCGTCAGGAACAGGCGGAACGGGCGGCGCGGGAAGCCCGCGAAGCAGAAGAAGCGGCGCGCCGTGAAAAGGAAAAAGCAGAACGCCTGGCGCAACTGTCGCCGTTGGAACGCGACCTTGAGCAAATCATATCCGCGAACCAAAACAACAACCCGGGGGCTGTGCTGCTCAAGGAACTGACTGCCGGAAAATGGCCCGATGCGAGTGACCAACAGGTCGTGGCAGAGAAAATCAAGACACTGTGGGAACAGGAAGGAAAATGGATTCCGGATTTTTCCGGCAAGAACAAGCAAAAGGTCAAACAGAAAGAGCGATGCCAGACAGTGCGGGATTATCTGTCGGGCTGATGCACCGATCAATCCCAAATGGTTTTGACCGGGTAGCGGCGGATACGATCGTCCGGCGTGACGATGCCCATGCCGTGTTCGATGGCCTGGCAGATGAGCAGGCGGTCGAAGGGATCTTTGTGAAACCCCGGCAACTGCTCCAAATGGGCCACGTCAGCACTGTCTATGGGCAAAACTGCCAGTTCCAGCGCTTTGCACTGATCATGCCAAAATTCAGCAAGCGTCGTGCCTCCGGTATCCACGCGCAACCGCCCCTTGCCCTGCTTGATCAGCATCTCCCACAGACAGAGCGTGCTGACGGCAATCTCCTCGCGCTCGATCCGCGCCAGTACCGGCGCTGGGATGCGCTCGTAGTCCGAGATCAGGAAGATGGACGTGCAGGTATCGAGCAGCAGGCTCATTTTTCCTCCGGCTTCCAGTCAGGATTGAGCGGATCACTTGGCAGCATCTTCTCCCCGGTAAACAGGCCCAATAGCTCATCGTCCAGCGGCGCATTGAAGTCCTCGGAAATCCAGACTTTCCCCTTGGCCAGCCCAAAAGGCCGCCGCTTTTTCGGCTTGTCCGGCTCCACCGCCACCAGCCGCGCCACGGGCTTGTTGCGCCGCGCGATGATGATCTCCTCGCCTTGCTCTACAGCGGCGAGATACTCCGACAGATGCGCCTTGGCTTCATGTACATTGACTGTTTTCATGGCTATGACCTTCAAACTTGACCAACTAGGATGATACTAGACCATGTTTGAGAAAAAAACAGCCTTTTCCCACCACATGGAAAATCTGCCCCAGGAAACCATGACAATAGCGGAAATCAATGCTGACTGACGGCCGCCACACATTAGGAAGCAAGTGGGTGATGCCCTTATTCGATTTCCCGCAATTTGAGAAAAGCCGCGCGCGGCGTGACGATGGGCAGGCCCTCTACCTCGCACAATTCCAGCAGGGCTTTGTCGCCGGTGACGAACGGGTCTGCCTTTGCTTCAATGGCTGCAGCGAGAATCCAGGCATCGTCTGGATCAGGGACGCCTGCAATGGCAGCCAGACATTGGTATCGACGAAGACCTTCACGAGAAGTCACGAAAGAAGTCTTCGTCCGTCAGATATCCCGCACGTTCGGCGTACGGCCTGAGCAATGCCTGGGTGCGCCGCAGCTCCGCCAGCGCTGCCTGCCGCCGCAACATATCGCGCACCAGATCACTCTTGCTGCGGTGCTGCGCCTTGGCCAGATCGGTCAGCAGATCATTCAGTTCATCATCGATGCGGATGGTCAAGGTCGTCATTTCCCGTTCCTCTGATCGTTTGTACTACATTGGAATACAGGAGGCATCCGCATACTAAGAGGTGCATAATAGTCCTTACCTTGATAGGCAATTCGAGACGAGGAATAGACGCTCGCCTGTAGGTCGGACTTCAGTCCGACACACAACCGCGGATTGTCGGGCTAAAGCCCGACCTACGATCATAATGCGGCTTCGCGCTAACGCGCTTATAAAGAATCGGTCAGGACTATTTTGCACATATTAATGTGGAAATACACCAACAACTCCCTCCCCCGCGCGCGGGGGAGGGTTGAGGAGGGGGTGAGTATTACCGGTTTCCCCCCTCACCCTAACCCTCTCCCCCGAAGGGGAGAGGGAATTTCCATGGTCTGGGGTGTGGGGCTGTTCCCCCATGAAAGTTAGTAAGTCATGCCGTCCTGCCGGACACGCCGCCGGCCTCCTTGCCCAATCCAATCGTCTATTCTTCAGGAGATTCAACGATGAATAAAACCACCCTCCTCTGCACCGTCGGCGGCAGCTACCAGCCTATCGTCAAGGCCATCGAGCATTTGCGCCCCGACCACGTCTGCTTCATCTGTTCCGATGATGACCCGGCTACCGGCAATAAAGGCTCTTATACGCAAGTCGAGGGCAAAGGCAATGTGATCAAGGCGCATTTTCAGGATGAGAAGCCGAGTCTGCCGAATATTCCAACCCAGACCGGTTTGCAGGCGGAGCAGGTTACCGTGCTTCGGGTGGACCCCGATAATCTCGATGACATTTATCGCACCCTCATCGACTGGCTGAGCGGGCGTGATCGCCGGGCCGAGCGACTAGTCGCGGATTACACCGGCGGCACCAAAACCATGAGTGCCGCGCTGGTGGCGGTGGCGCTGGACGAAGGCATCAAGTTGCAACTGGTTAGCGGCAGCCGTTCCAATCTGGTGAAAGTGGAATCTGGCGCTGAATATGTCGCCCCCGCCGCGGTATCGGAAAGCCGCTTCCGGCGGCAGCTTGCGCAAGCCATGGCGCCCTGGCAGCGCCATTCCTATGATGAAAGCGCCTTGATTCTGGAGAAGATCGAACCGCCTTCACCCCCTGAGCTGCGTGGCGAATATGAGCGGGCAATCGGCGTGAGCCGCGCCCTGGCCGCCTGGGACCGTTTCGATCACAAGTCCGCGCGGGATATCCTCTCGCGTTACCGCCCCATACTTGGGCGCTTTTGGGGGCCGCTGCTTGGTTCTCTGGATCTCATAAACAACCCAGAGCGCAGCGAACCCATGCGTCTGCTCGACCTGTGGCGCAATGCCGAGCGCCGCGCCACCCAAGGACGGTATGACGACGCCGTGGCGCGGACCTATCGCCTGCTGGAATGGAGCGCGCAGTGGATACTTCAAACCAGGGCGGGCATCGCGACGAACGACGTGCCAGAGGACAAGATCCCACCAGGCATCGAACTGACACGCAACAGACAAGGGCAATATCAGGCGGGACTGTTCAATGCCTGGGCGATGGTGGCAAATTACGGTGGCGAAGCCGTGGCCGAATTCTGGGATGCCGAGGAGCAGAGCATGCTCGATCTGCTGAAAAGCCGTAATCACTCCATCCTCGCCCATGGATTCGAACCGATCTCCATCGGACACTGGCAGGCCTTCGCGCGGTGGGTGAGCGAAAAGCTGCTGCCTCTGCTGCTAACGCTAACGGCCGAGGAACCTTATCGGATCAGACACCTGCCGGAGCAATTGCCGACAATGTTGCCACAGATCTGAGTGTTGACCATGGATTTCGTTCCTCTCATGAGACATTTCGGAAGCCATTCTCGTCGATTTATATTGCTCCGTGACACAACAAAGACACAATAACACGCCTCTTTTGGCCTAAAAGGAGCCCGTCATGACGCACACGCTCATCACTTTTCTGGGCCGATCGCCACGCGGTGAGAACGGTTATCGTACCACCCGCTATGTTTTCGACAATGGTTCCAAAAGCGAACCGGTCGCTTTTTTTGGCTGGGAGCTGGCCAAACGCCTGCGCCCTGGCCGTCTGGTGATACTGGGTACTGCCGGCAGTATGTGGGATCATTTGTTCGAAGGAGACATCGACCTGGGTGGCGAAGGTGAACAGCAACGGATCGCCCTCATGGAAGCGGTGGAAGCCAAGGCCGTGGATCAAGCCATGCTGACGCCCCTGGCCAAGCTGTTTGCCGCCCCTTTGGGCTGCGATGTTCGTTTGCGCATTATCCCCTATTGCCGAACCCCGCAAGAACAATCAGAGCTGCTGCGCATCCTGGCGGAAGAAGTAAACAAGTACGACCGCATCGACCTGGATGTCACCCACGGATTCCGTCATCTGCCCATGCTGATGTTGCTGGCAGCCATGTATCTGCGCCTGGCCAGGGACGCGGAGATCACCAGCATCTGGTATGGGGCCTTCGACCCCGATACCGGGAACGCACCGGTCATGGAGCTGTCGGGAATGCTGCGTTTCATGGACTGGCTGCAGGCCTTGCAGGGCTTCGACAAGGACGGTGACTATGGCGTGTTCGTCCCCTTGCTGGAGCAGTCCGGCGCGGAAGATCAGCTGGTCAAGCCCCTGCGGCGGGCGGCCTATTTTGAGAACATTCTCAACGTGGGTGAAGCGACAGGCGAGCTGCGCAAGGCCCTGAGGCAAATGGGAAACGTCCGGCTGGATATGCCGGAAGCCGAGCTAATCCTGCCTGTTCTGCGTGAACGCCTGGCCTGGGTGGGCGAGAAAAAGCAGTTCGAGAAACAAATCCACTTGGCCCGCCACGCCCTGGATCATGAAGACTATCTGCGCGCCGTGCTTTATCTTTTCGAGGCGGTAATCACCCGCCTGTGCCAACAAGCACAAGTGGGCATCCATGATTTCGAAGGGCGTGAGCAGGCCCGCAAGGACTATGAACAAAAACTTCGCGCCTTTCCTGATGAACGTGACCGCTACCGCCTGTTGAAAAACCTGCGCAACCAAGTCGCTCACGGCACCCGTCCTTCAAAAGGGGATGTGCAGAAAGTGCTGCTCGACGGGGAGCGCATGCGCGAAACACTGAAGATGCTGCTGCAGGCCGTGGAAGGCGGCGACCTGCCGTCTGCGAAAGTCTTGCAGTCCTCAAGAGAACTACGATGAATATTCTGCTTTGCACCCTGGGCCAGAGCTGGGCCGTGATTCCGGAGATCTACGCCCTGCTTGCGCCGGAACAATGCCCTTTGTATCAACAGCATCCCCAACACGAGGCCATCGAGGCTGTCCGCCAGCGCTATGACCTTACAGCGCCGGACGAGCTGTGGGTGGTCACAACGGCGGGGGATGATGTAACATCCGGCCTGGAGCGGCTGCAAGGCTGGTGCAGGGGGCTTCCTCAACCACCTCAGTTGCGGGCCTGGCGCACCACCGAGGTGGGAGACATCGCCAGCGAGGCCGAGGGTAATCGGGTAAGGGAACTGATCTACCGGGCCGTACTGCTGGCCAGCGAGCGGCTGGAAGGAGGACGATTGTTTTTGTCCCTGGCCGGCGGACGCAAAACCATGTCCGCCGATTTGCAAAGCGCTGGCATGCAAATGGGCTGTCATGCCCTGTTGCATGTCATCGCACCGCCAGTCAAGCAATTGAGCGAGCGATTGCGTCGCGCCAACCCCGAGGATCTGCTCACCCCCCTGGCAACGGAAGACTGCCACGGCCTGCTTCCCCTGGTGGTGGGCGTAGGGCGTCGCAGCGAGCTGCTGGATGTGAACGCGGGCGATACGCACCCCATCTGTTCCAGGGATTATCCCCTGCCCTTCCCGGAAGACACTGAAATTATCGACTGGCCGGGTGATGATCGTTCACTGCCAGCCGAGCTGGAGCAGCGCGAGCAGGAAAGCGGCCGCCTCCTGGGCAACTATCTGGAAACCCTGGTGCGGGAAGAACCTCACGGCAACTGGCGCAGCTTGTACCGTCTGCCGCCCCGCACCATCGACGCCCTGCGCCAAAAGCGCCTCGATGGCGACGATGAAGACTGGCTACGGGCACTGCCGAAGGTGGACCTGCATCGTCACATCGGCGGCGCTATCGGCCTGGCTGCCCAACGTAAGGTTGGCGCGGCCATTTGGGAAGACCTGGCTCCCAATGAGCAGGCCGCAGCTCTGGATGCGGTGAGCGAATTATTGAAAACGCGGGAATGGCCATGGGATTGGCCCAGACAGATTCGTAGCCGTGATCTGCCCCGTAGCCATCAGATTGCCGCCTTGCTGGTGCATGCCGACGATGCGGCGCTGCAGCACAATCTGTGGCAAGTCACGGAAATCAATGGACGGCGTTTCGCGCTGAAATCACGCCACCAAGAGGGCTTCAGCGCCTATGAGCGCCCTGGAGAACTGGCCGGTTCTGCCCTGCTCGGCCATCCCGCCGCCCTGCGCCCTTATCTCAGTGCCGTACTGGCTGGCGCCCACGCCGAAGGGCTGTGGTATCTGGAGCTGCGCGGCAGCCCGCATAAATACCGCGACACACTGACCGGGCAGCTCGAATTCCTGCGCGAGATTCGTGACCAGGTAGCTTCGGAAGCGCAGATGACGCCACCACTGCTGGTGCGTTTCATCATCATCGCCGACCGGCGGAATTCGCAAAAGGCGGAACAAGCCGTGAACCTCGCGGTGCAGGCGCGGCAGGAACTCGGCGATTTCGTCGTCGGCCTGGACATTGCCGGTGATGAATCGGCAGACAGCGAACAGTCCGCGCGATTGCTGGCTGACAAATTCGATCCGGCATTTGCCGCCTGTCTCCCCATTACCATTCATGCTGGTGAGGGCGAACCGGCCGACAAGATCTGGGCGGCGGCTTATCGTCTGCACGCCGACCGGGTGGGGCACGGGCTGACGCTGAACCAGCATGCGGATTTGCGGGATCGCTTTCGTGACCGCAGCCTGTGCCTGGAACTCTGCCCCACCTCCAATCTGGAAGTGGTGGGTTTCCACCATCCTGACCTGCCCGAAAGCCGGGGTTTCCCCCGTTACCCATTGATGGATTATTGGCGTTACGGACTCACCCTGACCCTCTGCACCGACAACCCCGGTATCAGCCGCACCACCCTGGCGCGGGAATATATCACCGCGTCGCGCCTAAGCACAGACGGCATCAGCCGCTGGCAGGCCCTGGCCATGATCCGGCAAGGCTTTCGCCATGCCTTCCTCCCCGCCGACTTGCGCAGCCGCATTATCAAACAGGCCGATGCCACCATCTACCGCTTGCATATCCGTAACAGCAACGATGATGGTCCGGGCGAAACAAAGGCCGCCTCAACGTAACTACTCAGATTGCCGCTGAAATTCGTCAGATCAAGACAAAAAATGTGAGTTTACAAATGTAAATGACCATTTTTTAACACAGAGCTGGCGTATTTTAGTGGTGAGCTGAGTAGTTAGGCCCCAACAAAGAAAATTGGATGCCAGTATGGTATTTTTTCCACCATGAACCCCCCGTCTTTGAACAAGAATTCGGATCGAAGCCTGGTCACGGCCTTGCTGCTCATACTGGTTTTCGTCACGCCTTTTGCCGGCCTGTGGTCCCGTGTCCTGATGATCTGGTATCTGCCTTATGTGCTCTGGCTGGGCATTGTGATACTGATTGCTTTTTCCCTGCGCCGCGGACAGGAGGATGACAGCGAACCATGACTCTGGAGCTGTCGTCCCTGTTCACTGCAGGCTTTCTGTATCTGGTACTGCTGTTTCTCATCGCCTATGTCACGGACCGGGGGGTGATTCCTGAAAGCTGGGTTTCCCATCCCCTCATCTATACCTTGTCTCTGGGCGTGTACGCCACCTCTTGGACTTACTACGGCAGCGTGGGCTTTGCCAATTCCAGTGGCTATTTGTTCCTTACCATCTACCTGGGCGTGACCCTGGCCTTTGCCCTCAGCCCGGTATTGCTGCGCCCCATTCTGCGCCTGACCAGTGAATACCAGCTCAGCTCCCTGGCAGATCTGTTCGCCTTCCGCTACCGCAGCCAGGTGGTGGGGGTGCTGGTCACTTTGTTCATGCTCATCGGCGCCCTGCCCTATATCGCCCTGCAGATTCGCGCCGTCACCCAGTCACTGCAGGAGCTGACCCAGGAAGCGCCACCCCATATCCTGGCCCTGGTGTTCTGCATCACCCTCACGGCCTTTGCCATCCTGTTCGGCGCCCGGCATATCTCGCCGCGCCAGAAACACCGGGGACTGGTCATGGCCATTGCCTTCGAATCTCTGGTGAAGCTGGTGACGCTGCTGGGCGTGGGCCTGTTCGCCCTGTTTGGCGTCTTCGGCGGCCCGGACAAGCTGAACCAGTGGCTGATCCAGCATCCGGATGCCATCGAAAAACTCTACGAGCCCGTGGGCAGCAGTCAGTGGAGCACCCTGATCTTTCTTGCCTTTGGCGCGGCCTTTCTGTTGCCCCGGCAGTTCCACATGCTGTTTGCCGAAAACCTGAAGGAAGACAATCTGCGGGTGGCCAGCTGGAGCTTTCCCCTGTTCCTGCTGCTGCTCAACCTGCCCATTCCCGTGATTCTCTGGGCAGGACATGATCTCGGCCTGGGCACGGACCCTGATTACTATGTCCTGAGCATCACCCTGTCCCAGGGCCATTCCTGGCTGCCCATGCTGACCTTCATCGGCGGTATCTCCGCCGCCAGCGCCATGGTCATTATCACCACCCTGGCCCTGTCTTCCATGTGCATGAATCACCTGGTGCTGCCGGCAAGCTATCCCGACCCCCGGGTGAACCTGTATTACTGGCTGCTGTGGGGGCGGCGGCTGATGATCGGCCTGATCATTCTCGCCGGCTACAGTTTCT
>JALVNE010000182.1 GCA_027026755.1 Sedimenticola sp.
TGCCGTCCATGGACACCGTGGCCCCCAGGGGCAGAACGAAGCTGGCGGTGTCCTGGGCCACGCCGCCTTTCTCCACCGCCACGCGCATGCTCACGGGCAGGGTGGCGGCGCTGGAGGCGGTGGAGAAGGCCATGAGGGGCACTTCCTTGATGCGGTTGAGATAACGGTAGGGATTGATGCGCGCGAACAAGGCCATCACCGCCGGCAGTGTCACCAAACCATGCACCAGCAGCACCCCCAGCACCATCAGGATGTATTTCCACAAATCGATGATGGCCTGCACCCCCTGATCCGCCACCACGTAACTGATGAGGCTGAACACCCCCAGGGGGGTGAACAGGATCACCCAGCGCGCCAGCTTGAGCATGGCTTCGCTGATGCCGGTAAACACGTCCAGCATGGCGGAATGATGCTGCTCCTCCAGGTACAGGCTGGCAATGCCGAACAGGATGGCGAACACGATGACCTGCATCATGGAGCCGCTGGCCAGGGCATTGAACACATTGGTGGGGATGAAGCTCAGGAGCATGTTCCCCAGGGAGAAAGGCGCGACCTCCCTGGCTTTTTCATAGCTCAGGCCTTCGGCGGAAACGGCTTCGCCAATGGGAAAGAGATTCATGGCGACGATGGCCAGCAGCACTGCCAGGGCCGTGGTGAGCACATAGAGGCCCACGGTCTTGAGACCGATACGGCGCAGCTGCTCCAGACCGCCCAGGCCGGAGATGGCCACATAGATGGACGCAAACACCAGGGGCACCACCAGCATCTTGAGAAAGGCCACGAAAGCCTTGCCCAGAGCCTTCTGCGCCAAAGCCCATTCCGGCAGGAACATGCCGAACAATATGCCCAGCACGATACCGACCACCACCAGGCGGTTGGTGGCCTGCTCGCTGCTCAGGTAACGCCAGAATGCGCTCATGGGTGCTCTTCCCGGATTTCACACAAAGCCTGGAGAATACCACGATCACCAGCCTGCTCCGTCACCCAGATTTCCCGGCAGCCCTGCTCGTAGGCATGTTCCGCGGTACGCTCGCTGAGCACCACCAGGGGCGTCTGCCGCAGCAGGGCCGCGCCTTCCGCCCCCAGCAGCTTCATCAGGTTGTCCAGCATTTCGGAACTGGTCACCGTGACCACGTCCACCAGCCTGTCCCAGCCTTGCACCAGGCTGGTGGCATCACGCCGGGGGAGGCGCCGTTCATAGACTTCGGCATAGCTCGCCCGGGCGCCACGGGCCTCCAGCTCGCTTCGCAGCTTCTCCCGCCCGCCCCGGCCGCGCAGAATGACGACCTTGCGGCCCTGCATGTCCTGCAGCTCGGGCAGGGCCAGCAGGCCCTCGGTGTCGAAGCGGCCAAGGGGCATCAGGCTGGCGGGCAGGCCGTATTCCTCCAGCCGCCGGGCCGTGGCTTCGCCAATGGCGGCCACGGGCAGGTCCAGGGGCAGTTCTTCCGGCAGCAGGGGAAAGGCGTGGCTGAC
>JALVNE010000183.1 GCA_027026755.1 Sedimenticola sp.
TCTTTCGCTGTTTGTCACACACACACACACACACACACACACACACACACTCTCTCTCTCTCTCTCTCTCTCTCTCTCTTTTAGTACCCGCATACGCGCATGTTCCGCTGGTCACAGCACTGAGCAAAGCTCCACACACAGGCTTTAAGGCGCAGCCGTGAACTGACGACTGACGAATCTTTCGCAATCATGAATTATCTGTCAATGGGTCAACGCATTGCGGCCGTAAAACATTACTACCAATGTAATGGAAATCAGTCAATGGCAGCACGCTTTTTAGCTCAGGAATTCGATATTGAACCACCACAGGGAAGAAACATCAAACGAATCGTCGAAAAATTCGAGGCAACTGGGTCGGTAGCCAATGCAAGCAAGTCTGGGCGTCCGAACACGGCGACGAATGAAGCTAAGTGTGAAGAAGCCATCATGAGATTGCAGCGAAGTCCACAAAAGTCTTCTCGCCGTTTATCTGCTGAGATGGAAGTGAGTCAGAGAAGTATTCTTCGTATCCTTCACGAACAGAAATGGAAGCCTTACATTCCACGTCTACTGCACGCCCTTCACGATGGGGATGACGATCGCCGCCTGCAGTTTTGCGAAGAATTTTTAGCAAAACTTGACGAAGAAGAGTCAATGCTCGACAACATCTGGTGGTCGGATGAGGCCAAATTTCTACTCAATGGCACCATCAACAGACATAATTGTGTCTACTGGGCTGCGGAGAACCCAAGAGTGTCAGTAGAGAAAGAGGTCAATTTACCTGGTGTGACAGTTTGGGCAGCCATATCGTCATCTGGGATAATTGGACCCTTTTTCTTTGAAGGGACTGTCAATGGGCGAAATTACTTGGATATGCTACAGACATTTTTTTGGCCGAAGGTTCAAGATCAGGATTGCTACTTCCAGCAAGATGGCGCCCCACCCCATTACGCTCGAGAAGTTCGTCACTGGCTGGATGAAAATTTTCCAGGAAAATGGATTGGACGCCGCGGTCCGATTGAGTGGCCGGCACGCTCTCCGGACCTCACCCCACCAGACTTTTTTCTTTGGGGCTTCTAAAAGACCTTGTTTATCGAGAAAAGCCTCGTACCATCCCAGATTTATCGGCCAGTATCTCCGCGAAGATTGAAGAATTGAACACAGAACTCTGCAAGCGTGTGTGTCGTTCTGTGCCTGATCGGCTACAGCTGTGTATTGATCACGATGGAGGGCATTTTGAAAATTTCAAATAAAAGTGTTCCTTAATCAATTTCTTTAATTGTACTATATATACTACAAATAGCTCATGCTTGTTCATGTACAACAGACAAATAATAACCAATAGAATAACGGGTGCTAGCCACAAAAAAACTGGGCGCTATTTTTGCCTCACCCTGTATAGTGTCAACGAGCCTACTTCTGCTTCACCGACAAAGCCACTATTCGCGCACGGGGAAGTAGATTTATTTACTTCACACAGTACTTCCAC
>JALVNE010000184.1 GCA_027026755.1 Sedimenticola sp.
ATCTCATCGAGATCACGGCGGATATTCTTGCCCGGCGTGAGGCTGACGGCACACCATTGCTGGATTACATACTCGACAGCGCCGGGCAGAAAGGCACGGGCAAGTGGACAGGCATCAGCGCCCTGGACCTGGGAGTGCCCCTGACGCTCATCGGTGAGGCCGTGTTCGCCCGCTGCCTGTCCAGCCTCAAGGCGCAGCGCGTCAGGGCCGAAGGCATACTCGGACTGCCATCCGGCGCTTTCTCCGGGGACCGGAATGCGGCGGTGGATTTCCTGGAGCAGGCCCTGTATGCCAGCAAGATCGTTTCCTACGCCCAGGGGTATATGCTCATGCAGGAAGCAGCGCGGGCTTTCTCCTGGGATCTCCACTACGGCGACATCGCCCTGGTATGGCGGGGCGGGTGCATTATTCGCAGCCGTTTTCTGAACAACATCAAGGAGGCCTATGAGCGGAACGCGGTCCTGGAAAATCTGCTGCTGGATCCCTTTTTCGTGGAACAGGTGAAAAACGCTGAAACGGGCTGGCGCCGGACCTGCGCCACGGGAATGGAGCTGGGCATCCCCCTGCCAGCCATGACCTCCGCCCTGGCCTTCTTCGACGGCTATCGCCGGGGCGTGTTGCCCGCCAATCTCATCCAGGCCCAGCGGGACTATTTTGGCGCCCATACCTATGAGCGCATCGACCGTCCCCGGGGCGAGCATTTCCACACAGACTGGACGGGGGAGGGTGGCGACGCCACTTCGGGGCAGTACGATGTCTGAGTCCATGGAGATAGGCTGCACCTATGTGATCTTCGGCGCCACGGGCAATCTGTCCCGGGAAAAGCTCATGCCGGCCCTGTATCACCTGGACATGGCCGGGGAGCTGGATGCGGAGACGCGCATCGTCGCCAGCGGGCGGCGGGACTGGGATGACCAGCGCTGCATCGAGGAAGTACGCGGCTGGCTGGAAGCCAGGGTCAGGGGCGGTCTGGATGAGCAGCTGTTCCGGCGTTTCGCCCGACGCATCCGGTATTTTCGCGGCGATCTGACGGATGAAAATACCTGGCCGCGCCTCAAAGCTTATCTGGAAGACGATGATCTGCCCCGCAATATCGCCTTCTACATGGCCATACGCCCGGCGGAATTTGGTCTGGTGGTGGAAAAACTGGGACAGCAGCAGCTCCTGGAAGAAGGCGAATACTGGCGCCGGGTGGTGGTGGAAAAGCCTTTTGGCTATGACCTGCAGACCGCGCGGGCCCTGCAGCAGGATCTGCAGAAATGGCTCAAGGAGGAACAGATCTACCGCATCGATCACTATCTGGGCAAGAGCATGGTGCAGAACGTGCTGGTCTTCCGTTTTGCCAATACCCTCCTGGAACCTCTGTGGAACCGCAACTATATCGATCACGTGCAAATCACCCATGCCGAAACCGCTGGCGTGGGCAGCCGAGGTGCTTATTATGATGGCAGTGGCGCCATGCGTGACATGATTCAGAGCCATCTGCTGCAGCTTCTCAGCTTGGTGGCCATGGAGCCACCGGTATCCATGGAGGCCGAGGATCTGCGTGACGAGAAAGTGAAGGTACTCAAATCCCTGCGCCGCATCGAGGAAGAACAAGTGCCCAGTGTCGCTTTCCGCGCCCAGTATGACGCCGGGGAGATCAACGGCCAGCCGGTGAAAGCCTATCTTGAGGAAGACGGCATTCCCGCCCACAGTCGCACGGAAACCTATGCTGCCATGAAACTCTATGTGGACAACTGGCGCTGGCGGGGCGTGCCCTTCTACCTGCGCACCGGCAAGCGCCTGGCGGAAAAACAGTCCATGATCTCCATCTGCTTCCGCCATCCACCCCAGCAGTTCTTCCGCGACACCGGCTGCGGTCCCATGAAACAGAACTGGATCATGCTGGGCATACAGCCTTGCGAGTGCATGCGCATGGAACTCACAGTGAAAGAGCCGGGCCTGCAGATCCGCACCCGTCAGCGCAGTCTGGACGCCCAGTTGCGCAGCCTGGATGAAACCCCCATCGACGCCTACGAGGAACTGCTGCTGGATGTCATCGACGGTGACCGCTCCCTGTTCCTGCGCTACGACGAGGTGGAATGGGCCTGGCGGGCGGTGGATCCGATCATCAGCTACTGGCGGAAAGACAACAGCCCTGTTCCCGTCTATCCCGCTGGCAGCTGGGGACCGGCGGAGAGCCGCCGCCTGTTCGAGAAGCCGGTGCAGCACTGGCGCCATAGCATGGATCCTGAGGAATGAGGCTGCAGGTGCTGGCGGACGCCCGGGCCCTGGCCCGCGTGGCAGTGGATCATATCCTCGAGGCGGCAACCCGTTCCCTGGCGGCGCGGGGCCTGTTCAGGCTGGTGCTGGCGGGGGGCAGCACTCCCGGTCGCGCCTATGCAATGCTGGCGGATGCCGTCACGGATTGGACGGGATGGCAGTTCTACCTGGGAGACGAGCGCTGCCTTCCGCTGGACCATCCCGAACGCAACAGCCTCATGCTGCGCCAGACCCTGTTCGACCATGCGGCTGTAAGAGAAGCACAGCTGCACATGATTCCCGCCGAACTGGGGGCTGAGGCAGGGGCCGCCGCCTATGAGGAAGAAATTCGCCCGGCCCTGCCATTTGATCTGGTGCTGCTGGGGCTGGGAGAGGACGGCCATACCGCGTCCCTGTTTCCCGGCCATGAGCATCCGCAAGACCGCCTGGTGGTGCCGGTGCATCAGGCCCCTAAACCGCCGCCGGACCGCATCAGCCTGAACTACGGCACCCTCTGTTCCGCGGACACCGTGCTGTTCCTGGTGAGCGAGGCGGGCAAGCATCAGGCCCTGGACAGATGGCAGCGAAAAGAAGACATCCCTGCCGCCCGCATCCAAGGCCGCAATCAGACCCTGGTGCTGGCCGACGAGGCGGCCCTGCATGGCTGACTGGCAGCTGTACATCATTCGGTGTTCCGATGGCAGCCTGTACACGGGCATCACCACGGATGTGGAGCGGCGTTTTGCGGAACACTGCTCAGGCAAGGGAGCCAAGTATTTCAACGGGCGCCGTCCCGTGGAAGTCGTTTACCAGGAAAGCTGTACTGACCGCGCCCAGGCCAGCCGCAGGGAAGCCGCCATCAAGGCCCTGTCCCGCAGCGCCAAGCTGGCGCTCATTGGGGCGGCTCCGAAGGACTGAAGGCCGTCAGGGGTTCCAGGCGCTGCCCACAGCGCTTGCAGCGGTACTCCGCCTGGCTGCGTCTGATACGGTTGTGGCGGGTGGCGCTCAGTTCATGGGTCTGGCAGCGGCAGCGGTAGGGAAAACGCCGTTGTCTGCGCGTCGGCACCTTGCTCATGTCGAATTCATGGCAGCGTGAAGGGTCAAGACCGAGATTTTCCATCAGCTTGCGCCATTCCGGCCCATGGGGTCTGACACGGCGCTCGGGATGCAGCTGGTCAATGACATAATGGGCCACTTCATGTCCAGGCGTACGCTGCAGGAAGGCATCGAATTGCTGGCTGGCCAGTTCCAGGTTGTAGCGGATGCAGGGATGGGGATGGCTGCGGTACTGTCCCGCCGCCCGGCCTTTCAGGTCGAAACGGATGTGCGGCAGGGCAAACCGGCGACCGGTGAGCCTGGCGGCCTGCTCCACCCAGTATGCCGTAGCCTCCGCTAGTGTTTGGCGCATCCTGCGGGTTTCTTCATTCATGTGGGCTGGAAGCCGGCAGGCCGTCGATGCGGCGGTGGTAGAGCAGGGAGTAGTAGCGCACGTTCCCCGGCGCGTGGGAAATCAAGCCGGAGATGACCAGTACGCTGATGAACAGCACGGCCCGCCAGGCGGGCAGTATCAGGGCCAAGCCTAACAATATCAGTTTTAGAATGATGGCCTGGCCGCGCAGCTGCAGCAGCCAGATGCCGTTACTCCAGATGGAGATGAGCATCATGGCCGTGCCGCTGATGATGGTGAGTTGCAGGAAAGCTTCCCAATTCAGCTCATGCCCCTGGGCGAAGAAGCCATAGCCCGCCCCGGACAGGCCAATGAGGTGCAGGGTGCGCAGGCTGATGTTCACCCAGCGCTGGCCGGGAAAGAAGCGGGAGTTCCGCGGAAACAGAAAGCCGGGATAACCGCCCATCCCTTGTTGCTGGATCAGCCGCCCAGGGATGACATATGGCGCAGGGAAACCTTGCTCCTGTCATCGTTGAATTCATGGCTGCGGGGCTTTTTCGCGATGGCGGCGAGGATTTCCTGTTTGATTTCCTCATCCGAGTACCCGCCGCGCAAACCATCGCGCAGGGAAACCCGGTCTTCCTGGCCCAGACAGAGCACCAGGTCGCCCTTGGCGGTGAGGCGCACCCGGTTGCAATCATCGCAGAAATGCCGGGACAGGGCGCTGATGACCCCCACCCGGACGGGGCCTGAACCTACCTGGTAATAACGGGCGGGGCCAGCCCCCTTGCCGCCCTTGGCGGGAATCAGTTCCTCACCCAGATGTTTTTTGAGGCGGGCGAGGATCTCCACGGCGGGCATGTAGTAATCCGTACCGGCAATGCCGGCCTCGCCGATGGGCATGGTTTCGATGTAACGCAGGTCGGCGCCCCGTTCCACGGCATAGTCCAGCATGGATTCGATCTCGTCGTCATTGAGTCCGCGCATGACCACCATGTTGATCTTTACCGGGTGCATGCCTGCTTCCAGGGCGGCGTCTATGCCCTGCAGCACAGGCTCCAGGTCGCCGTTCACGGTGATCTTGCGGAATACCTCGGGCTTGAGGGAATCCAGGGAAATGTTGACCCGGCTGATGCCGGCGGCCTTCAGATCGGTGGCCTGCGCTGCCAGCAGATGGGCGTTGCTGGACATGGACAGATCCTTGAGGCCGGGCAGGGCATGGAGCTGCTTCACGAAATCCAGCAGACCACGGCGCACCAGGGGCTCGCCGCCGGTGAGACGCACCTTGTCCACCCCCAGTTCGGTGAACAGGCGGATGAGACGGGTCATTTCCTCGAAAGTGAGGAATTCCGCCCGTGCTTCCCATTCCATGCCCTGGGAGGGCATGCAGTAGAAGCAGCGGTAATTGCATCGGTCGGTTACCGATACCCGCAGGTAGCGGATGCGGCGCTGGAATGGATCGATCAAACCGGTCATGTTGGGCCAGAGAATTCGTATGCCTGATGCTTAATATTAACCCGGCAACCAAATATATTGTCCTCAGCCGCCCTGTCTGCGCGGGTGGCAAGGCATCAACGCGCCGCTGTAGCCACTCTACAGCAAGTGTTGATAACGCAGCCCACCCGCGCAGACAGGGCGGTCTCGCCTTTTGATATCAATTGGTTAGATGCTTCAAACAGGGCGCGTCCCGGCGTTGCGGCTTTTGACAAGGGCTTGCCATTGCCTGCAAGCCGCGCCTTGATACGCACCCTGTTTGAAGCACTGAGGGCAACATATTTGGTTGCCGGGTTAATAATAGCCCAAATTTCGGTGACTGGCTGTTGTTTTTTGCCTTGGTGGGCAAAAGGGAATTCCTGTTCCTTCAGGCCATGAATTGATTTGTACGCGGGTTTCCACCAAGATACGCCGCATCACTGAATATCTCTCAGGTCAATCATGAAAAGGCAGAAAGGCAAGGAGTATGTTTCACCCTGGGAAAGGGCTTTCGACCAGATATTGACGCCACTGGAAGAGTTCATACACCGCCAGACCACCAGTGGCATCCTGCTGATGTTGAGCGCAGTGATCGCCCTGGTCATCGCCAACAGTCCGCTGGCGGAGACATACAGCCATATTCTGCATACGGAAGTGACTGTGGGCGGAGGCGATCTAACCCTGAGCATGAGCCTGCATCACTGGATCAATGATGGCCTCATGGCCCTGTTCTTCCTGGTGGTGGGCCTGGAACTGAAGCGGGAATTGCTGGTCGGGGAACTTGCTGATCTCCGCCAGGCCCTGCTGCCCATTGGCGCGGCGGTGGGCGGCATGCTGCTTCCGGCGCTGCTCTATCTGGCGATCAACTTCGATGGCGAAGGGTTCAAGGGCTGGGGCATTCCCATGGCCACGGACATCGCTTTCGCCCTGGGCACCCTGGCCCTGCTGGGCAAGCGGGTGCCACCGGCACTCTTGACCTTTCTCGTGGCCCTGGCCATCGTGGACGATCTGGGCGCCGTGGTGGTCATTGCCTTGTTCTACACAGCGCAAATCGACGTTGGTGCCCTGGCGGCGGCTGGCGGCATATTGTTCCTGCTGATTGCCCTGAACCGGGGAGGAATCCGGCGCATTCTGCCTTATGCACTGCTGGGCGTGCTGCTGTGGCTGGCATTGTTGAAAAGCGGCGTGCACGCCACCCTGGCCGGGGTGTTTCTGGCCTTCACCATTCCCATGAAACCCAAGCTGGATACGGAGCGCTTTCTGGAGAACACCTATTCTTTGTTGAACCAGATCAAAACGGCCCACGAGAAGGAACCCAATATCATTCTCAATGACCAGATGCGCAGCCGGGTGACTGCCCTGGCCGACGGAGTGCAGCTGGCCCAGGCGCCGGCCCAGGTACTGGAGCACAAGATGCACATGCCCAGCGCCTATCTGGTGATTCCGATCTTCGCCCTGGCCAATGCCGGCATTCCCATGGATTTTGGCGACCTGGACAAGACGCTTGTCCATCCGGTGGCTCTGGGCGTCATCGTCGGCCTGGTGCTGGGCAAGGTGCTGGGCATCACTGGCATGACCTGGCTGATGGTGAAGCTGGGCTTCAGCCAACTGCCCAGGGGGATCAATTTTTCCCATGTTCTGGGCATGTCCCTCATGGGAGGCATTGGTTTCACCATGTCCATCTTCGTGGCGGAACTGGCTTTTGCCAGCAATCCGCAAGGTCTGCTCATGGCCAAGACAGGGGTATTGCTGGCGTCGCTCATTGCCGGGGTGGGAGGCTTTGTCTGGTTGCGCGCGGTGGGCCGGGGATAGGGGCTTGAAGGGTGAGGGGTAAGGGGGAGGGGTCGGAGTCAAATTCCACCCAACTGTTACAAGGAACGGAATCAAACTGTTCCATGTCATCGGAATTTCCCGACGGCATCCTCCCCATTTGACTCCGACCCCGCCCACCTTCAGCGACCGGGTGAAAGGTTCGGGCTGGGAACCTGGCTGATATCCCAGTTGGCTGACGCCCATGTCCAGAAGTCCCTCACCTTGTCCGGTATTTCTTCCGGGACGCGCTGGCCCAGGGTGTGCCAGGCCTGGAGCAGGGCAGGCAGGGGCTCATCGTCAGAAAGTGGATGGGCCTTGTCCTGTTTGCTCAACTTGCGTCCCTGTTCATCCAGCAGCAGCGGTACATGGGCGTATTCAGGGCGGGGATAGCCCAGCAGCGTCTGAAGATAGATCTGGCGGGGCGTGGACAGCAGCAGGTCGGCGCCGCGCACCACCTGGTTGATGCCCTGATCGGCGTCGTCCACCACCACGGCCAGCTGATAAGCGGTGTAACCGTCGGCCCGGCGGATGACGAAGTCGCCAAGGTCGCGTTCCAGTACCTGGCAATGCCGGCCGCGGATGCGGTCGGTGAAACAGATTTCCCGGTCATCCGTGAGCAGGCGGATGGCCTTTCCTTCCCGTCCGGCAGGCAGGCCGTTGCGGCAGCTGCCAGGATAGACCATGCCTTCGATGCCTGGTTGCCCTGCTGCAGCGATTTCCTTGCGGGTGCAGGCGCAGGGATAGGTCAGGCCACGCTGGCTCAGTCGTTCCAGCACTTCCTTGTACCGGGATTTCCGTCGGCTTTGGAACCAGACTTCCCCACACCATTCGAAGCCATAGGCTTCCAGAGTGCGCAGTATGCTGTCTGCCGCCCCAGGCACCACCCGGCCTTCGTCCACATCTTCCATGCGCACCAGCCATTGGCCGTCATGGGCGAGGGCATCGGCATAACTGGCGACGGCGGCCACCAGGGAGCCGGCATGCAAAGGGCCGGTGGGTGAAGGGGCGAAACGGCCACGGTAATTCATGAGGCAAAAGAAAGCCGGCATGCAGGCGCCGGCTCGGTATGGGGCATCACGGGCGGGAAGACCTCAACCGTAGTTCTTCTCCCGGATCTCCTCCAGGGTCTTGCATTCGATGCACAGGTTGGCCGTGGGCCGGGCTTCCAGACGGCGGATACCGATTTCTGCGCCGCAGGATTCACAGTAACCGTATTCGTGGGCGTCGATGAGGTCCAGGGCCTCGTTGATCTTCTTCAACAGTTTGCGTTCGCGGTCGCGGGTGCGCAGCTCGATGCTGAATTCCGTTTCCTGGCTGGCCCGGTCGTTGGGGTCGGGGAAGTTGGCAGCATCATCTTTCATGTGATGCACCGTGCGGTCCACTTCCTCCATCAGAGATTTGCGCCAGTTTTCCAGGATGGCACGAAAATGCGCCTCCTGTTTTTCATTCATGTATTCCTCTCCCCGCTTGGGCTTGTATGGCTCAAAGGACAGAGGGTCGATGTTCATGGATTTGCTCGTCATGCGTTTTACCTGACAACTCGTCGTTCGTTTGTGGGCACTGACTGATCGCCGTCTGATTGGAAAATATGCCAACCAGGTGAAAAACAAGGGAGATTTCCTGTTCTCAACATGCAGCTCCGAAGGCGTGCTTCCGGAAAAAATGTTGTCCGGCAGATCAGGCCGTTTTTTTTCAGGTAGGGGAAAGTATCAGACCCGCGGCTCCGGGGCAAATTTTCCATCGCCTCGGTCAACAGGAATCACTCTTAAAGGCGATGGGAAGAATCCTGGATGGCAGCCTCTGTTTCGTCGGCCTGGGCACAGGCGAGGCTTTGCCGTTTTGTTGCCGATGATGGCGTGGCCTGCTAATCTTTGAACAATAACCAGAATAACAGCATTTCGCGTAATTTGTACTGGAGGGAGGTGGTTTATGTTCGGTTTGTTCAAGCGCCGGAAAGGCAAGGAAGTCGAGGCTCAGTCGAATGCCGGGAAGGTGTCCGGGGGGACTGCCCCCGGGACAGAAATCCATTACTACAGTGATCTGGTGCCGGAACTGTTGAACGATCACCAGGTTCTGCTGAAACGCTTTGCTGAGATCGCCGAAGCGGAAAAGCGGGGCGAGTTTCACAGGCTTCCCGGCTTGCTGGAAGAGTTTGGAAGCATATTGCGCGGTCATTTGTTGAAGGAAAACGTGAAGCTCTACATCTATCTTCAGCATGCTCTGGCCAACGATCCTGACAATGCGGCGCTCATGCAGGGATTTCGCACGGAAATGCATGGTATCAGCAGAACAGTGACCAACTTCCTCAAACATTATGGCCAGAAGGAATGGGATCAACAGCGCCGCGAGCAGTTTGGCACTGATCTGGACGAGATTGGAGAAGTTCTGGTCAGACGCATTCAAACCGAGGAGGAGGTGCTTTATCCCCTCTACCTGCCCCCCGAATCCTATGCCTGACCGGGCTACCAGGCGCGTATAGGGCGACAACGCCATAACCAGGACAGGCAAATCAATATCCGGAAACCATGCAGGGTTGCCGTGCTTTTTTATTCGTGCGGGTTTGCGTATGCTTCACCGGTTTGCAGACAACCGAGTGAGATGAAAACAGCATGGCTGAACTGAAAGCGTTGATATTCGATGTGGATGGCACCCTCGCGGACACGGAGCGGGATGGCCATCGCGTGGCATTCAACAAGGCCTTTGCCGAGGCCGGCCTGGATTGGGAATGGAGCGTGGAGGTCTATGGCGAGCTGTTGCGCGTGACAGGTGGCAAGGAGCGCATCAAATATTATCTCGAAAAATACCGTCCCGATTTTTCCGTGGACGGGGATCTGGATGCTTTCATTGCCGGGCTTCACGCGGCCAAGACAGAGTTCTACAAGGCCCTCATGGCCGATCCCGGTCTGCCCCTGCGTCCGGGGGTGGAGCGCTTGTTGCGCGAGGCCCGGGATGCTGGCTTGCGTCTGGCCATCGCCACCACCACCACGCCAGCCAATGTCACCGCCCTGCTCAGGAACAGCCTGGCGGAAGACGCGGAAGACTGGTTCGAAGTCATTGCTGCAGGCGATATCGTGCCCGCCAAGAAGCCTGCGCCGGACATCTATGTCTGGGCCATGGAAAAGATGAAGCTGTCTCCCGAACATTGCCTGGCCTTCGAGGATTCCGACAACGGGGTCAGGTCAGTAGTCGGTTCCGGGATACGGGCCCTGTTGGTGACGGTGAATGATTACACGCGGGATCATGATTTTTCCGGCGCCACGGTGGTGGTCGATCACCTGGGCGAGCCGGGGAAGCCCTGCCGCATCATACAGGGGCCTGACCTTATCCGGAAGCAGGTGGACGTGGACGCACTGAAGGCCATTCACGCCCATGCCCTCAGCTGATTCCAGACTGTCCCGCCGCATGGCGGGAATCGAACCTTTCCACGTCATGGATATTCTCGCCCGGGCGCGGCGCATGGACGCCCGGGGCCAGGACGTGGTGCACATGGAAGTGGGAGAGCCTGATTTCAGTACCCCGGAGCCCATAACCGCGGCGGGAATCTGCGCCCTGCAGGAGGGCCGCACCCATTACACGGCGGCCACCGGCCTGCCTGCATTGCGTGAGGCCATCAGCGCCTACTATGCCGACCGTTTTGGTGTGCATGTCGATCCGGGACGTATTGTGGTGACGCCGGGCGCTTCCGGGGCCTTGCAGCTGGTGCTGGCGGCGCTGGTCGATCCTGGAGACAAGGTGCTCATGCCGGATCCCGGCTATCCCTGCAACCGGCACATGGTGCGTCTGTTCGAGGGTGAAGCCGTGTCCCTGGGGGTCAAGGCCTCCCAGGATTTTTCCCTGGCCAATGACCAGGTGATCCGTAACTGGGACAGCCGCACCCGGGCGCTGATGGTGGCCACGCCGGCGAATCCCACCGGCCGCCTGATGGAACTGAAACAGCTGGAGCAGCTCTACAATGCGGTCCTCGCCCCCGACGGGGCCTTCATCGTGGACGAGATCTATCAGGGGCTGGTCTATGAGCATCCCGTGGAAACGGCCCTCTCCTTGGGCGAGGACAATCTGTTCGTGGTGAACAGTTTTTCCAAGTTCTTTGGCATGACCGGCTGGCGTCTGGGTTGGGTGGTGGCGCCGCAAGACTATGTGCCGGCCCTGGATCGCCTGGCGCAGAATATCTTCCTCGCGGCGCCCACGCCAGCCCAGCATGCGGCCCTGGCCGCCTTCCAGCCTGAAACCCTGGACATACTGGAGCAGCGCCGGCAGATCTTCCAGCAGCGCAGGGACTATCTCTACGACGCCCTCACGGAACTCGGATTGCGCCTGGGCAGCAAGCCCGAGGGAGCCTTCTATCTTTACGCCGATGTCAGTCGTTTCAGCAATGACAGTTTCGACTTTTGCCGCCGGTTGCTGGAACAGGCCCGGGTAGCCATTACGCCGGGACGGGACTTCGGTAGCTACCGGGCGGAAAAGTACGTGCGTTTCGCCTACACCACGGGCATGGACAGGCTGCAGCTGGGGGTGGAGCGTCTCAGGGCTTTTCTGACTTCCTGAATTTCGCCGGGTCCAGGGTGACCACCACGTTGTCGTCCCGTGGAGGTTGCCTTGGCGATGGCTCGACGATGAAGATCCGTTGTCCGCTGATCATGGCGGAAATGTCCGAGCCGTCGCCCTTGGCGTCGTGGAAGAAGCTGGCCAGGATGTGCAGCCCGGTGAAACCCAGAATCACGAAATACCCCAGGAGGTGAAGATGGCGCAGGCTGAAGCCGCTCAGCAGGGTAATGTGGTTGAGGAGCAGCAGGCCAGTAGCGACCTGCGCCAGCAGCACCACGAACAGCAGCAGGTAGAGCGGCGCCCACAGGGGATTGTGGGCGTACCAGCGTGGCAGGCGGATCTTGCCCAGGGCCAGGTAGCTACGCAGCACGGCCCAGGCCTGCGTCAGGCGGTGGCGGTCGGGCAGCAGGGCGCCCAGCTGTTCCGTGGGTTTGCCCGCCAACAGCAGCCAGAGGCGCACCATCAGGGCAGTGATCAAAACAGCGGCGCTGACGAAATGGATGTCATCCAGCTCCTGGGCGCGTTCGGGTATCCAGCGGATCAGCCCGCCGCTGCACAGCAGGAGCAGTGTCGCCAGAGCCATCCCCCAGTGACACAGGCGCAAGGCTTTTCCCCATACGGGGAGACGGCGAATTTCAGGGCTGGGCATGGGCCTGGTTACTCTTTGCCAAAGGATTCCGTAGTATAACGGGATACCCTGAGTGTGTCTGACCAGTAGTTCTGCGGCAGTCCCGCTTTTTGTTTCAGGTGGGCCAGAAACAGTTCCGGTGTTGGGAGCTGCTCCCACACGGAAGGCAGGAAGGTGCCCTGGTAGTAGCCATCTTCCAGAATCAGTCCGTCCACGCCGGGTCTGAGCTGGCGCAACAGGTCGGCTTCGGAATCGAAGCTCATGGGTTCCGCCGGGCTGAGCACCGAGATGTGTATGTCCAGGTCGGGAAACTCCTGTTCACTCAGGGGTGGAAACCGGCTGTCGTTGAAGGCCGCGCTGAAGGCGTTTTCCGCCACGTCTTTCACCAGAGGTTGCACCGCCTGCAGATGGCCGATGCAGCCGCGCAGCTGCCCGTTGCGGTTCAGGGTGACGAAGCTGGCCCGCCGGGCCTGCAGGGCCGGTTCGAATTCCCGGGGATCCAGGACCAGGGGGTGTCCCTCGCGCAGCCCGGTCAGAATGGAATCCCGGGCGATATCCAGCAGCAGCTTTCGCTGTTCATCGTTCAGTGTGCGTTGTTCAGTTGAAGACATAAGCGCCATACCCCACTACTCGAGATTTGTCACCGGCGGTGTCGCCGGAATTGCGCAGATCCAGATTGCGGGCCTGCAATCCATGTTCTTTTGCGGACAGCAGCAGGCCGCTCACGGGGATGCGCCCGCAGGCGTCATCGAAACTGATGGCCTCCGGATGCAGATCCACGATGGCCATACTGGTGCGCTGATCCCTGATACGGGCATTGTGGTAGTCCAGGAAGTGACTCAGGTCGGAGCTGATGACGATGAGGGTTTCCTCACCGCCCCACAAGAGATCCAGTACTTCACTGACTTCCTGTGGCGCCGCCTGGCCGACGATGAAAGGCACCAGGCTGAAATCGTCCAGGGTGCGCTGCAGGAAGGGCAGCTGTACTTCCAGGGCGTGCTCGCCGGCAAAAGCGCCGTCGAACTCCTGCACCTGGGGCAGGGTCAGGGCTTGCTCCACCGCCTTCCTGTCCACCGGGATGTCTCCCAGGGGGGTGCGCAACCAGTCGGCGCTGGTGGTGGCCAGGCCGCGAAAGGGTACCCGGTGTGCCGGCGCCAGGACGATCACCCGGCGAATCCTGTTGGGCAGTAATAGCTGCCGGTAAGCGCTGGCCGCCACCGGGCCCGAATAGATATAGCCTGCATGGGGGGCGATGATGGCTTTTGGTACTGGCTGGGGCAGGGGTTCCTGTTCGTTCAGCATCTCGTCGATCATGCTGGCCAGGGTAACGGGGTCGTCCGGGTAGAATGCGCCGGCAACCGAGGGTAGAAGTACACTGCTCATCTTGATTTCCATGGTGTTTGCCCGAATGTAATGACTTAAGAATGGGCGCTTTTGGAGAAAATGCAAGATGAATGTGGCGACGAAATACTGGCATCAACTGGAGGACGGGCGCGTTCAGTGCGATCTTTGTCCCCGTGAATGCAAACTGAAGGAAGGACAACGCGGTCTGTGCTTTGTCCGTGCCCGGGAGAACGATGCCGTGGTGTTGACCACTTATGGTCGTTCCAGCGGTTTCTGTGTCGATCCCATCGAGAAGAAACCCCTGAATCATTTCCTGCCGGGCACGCCGGTGTTCTCCTTCGGCACGGCAGGCTGCAACCTGTCCTGCAAGTACTGCCAGAACTGGGACATGAGCAAGTCCCGGGAAATGGACATTCTTGCCAACCAGGCCACGCCAGAACAGATCGCCCGCAAGGCGGCGGATCTGGGCTGCCGTAGTGTGGCCTATACCTACAACGATCCCGTCATTTTTCTTGAATACGCCGTGGATACGGGAAAAGCCTGCCATGAAATGGGGCTGAAGAATGTTGCCGTGACCGCCGGCTACATTTCTCCCGGGGCCAGGGAAGAGTTCTTCTCCGTGATGGATGCCGCCAACGTGGATCTCAAGGGCTTCAGTGAGGATTTCTATCGCAAGCTCACCGGTGGTCACTTGCAGCCGGTGCTCGATACACTGAAATACCTGAAGCATGAAACCGATGTCTGGGTGGAGATCACCAATCTGCTCATTCCTGGCCACAACGATTCCCCGGATGAGCTGAAACGTATGATCGAGTGGATACTCCAGGAGCTGGGAGAAGACCTGCCTTTGCATTTCAGTGCCTTCCATCCGGACTACAAGATGCTCGATGTGCCTCCCACCTCGCCCCAGGCCCTGAGCCAGGCCCGGGAGCTGGCCCTGTCCCTTGGGCTGCGCTATGTCTATACAGGCAACGTGCATGACAGCCGGGGAGGGAGCACCTGGTGTCCTTCCTGCGGTGAGCTGCTCATAGAGCGGGACTGGTATGTCCTGGGAAAATGGGGATTGGACGAGAACGGTTGCTGTCAGTCCTGCGGGACCAGAATTCCAGGGGTATTCGAGGCCAGGCCCGGAGACTGGGGAGCGAGACGGCTGCCTGTCGCCATGTAGCCGGGTGTTGAGGGTTTTCGGTGCTGATTCGCCTGAAAATGAAAAAAGCGGGGAAAGTGAATTTTGCGCTAACGTTCAGGAAGAATCTTTTCCAACATCCTGAGACGTTTTTTCCGGCCGCAGGGAAAAATTGCCATTTTGCCGAACATTCTCAAACCAGTTCACAGTTTCCTTCTGCAGACAATCCCTATGATAGGTTTCAGGCGCGGGTCCAACTGGATTCGCCTTGTGCCTGTGGCCGAATACATGCTCGTGAGACATGTATTGCGGTCGGAGATTCATGACAAGGGACGACAGTTCCTCCTATTGCTTGGTATCGATAGCTTATGGCCCAGACTAAATGCAGCTCCAACTCCCGAAACGAATACCCCGCCTCAACATCTGAAGGCAAGGCTTCCTGCCATGCGCCGCTGGGTGCATCGTCCGGCGAAACGGATGCTCCCCGCAGAAGGTTCATTCTCTCCTCCCTGGCCGGCGGTGTTGCCGTCGCCATCAGTGTGCGTCGTGGAGAAGCGGCAGAGAACGGTTCCCGGAAGCCGGTTCCCAAGCCTCTGCTGGGAGAGATTCGCGACTATGTGGCAACCCAGGCGGCGGTAACTGCGCCACCGCCCTTTGCCGTGATGGTACTGAACCGCATGGGATTCGGTCCCAGCGGCAGCGATGTGGACGATTTCAATGCCCTGGGCGCCACTGATGACGAGCGCCTGGCCGCCTATGTGGACAAACAACTGGACTGGCAATCCATCGACGATTCCGTCCTGGCCAATAAACTGAGCGATCCGGCATTCGATTACCTTCGGGAAAGCTTTGATCAAGCCTGGCAGAATCACCATGTCAACGGAAATGACCGCTATGGTCCTGTAAATACCATGGAAAGGGCGGTGTTCTCCCGGGCAGTGTACAGCAAGCGCCAGCTCCTGGAGTTTCTGGCGGACTTCTGGCACAACCATTTCAACATCTACGGATGGGATACCTATGCCCGTGAAACCTGGGTGTCCTGGGATCGCGATGTACTGCGGCCACCACAGCCGGGAAATCCCAGACCCACGGGGCTGGAGCACGGGCATTTCCTGGGCAACTTCCGCCAGATGCTGGAACTCACTGCGAAACACCCGGCCATGCTCTATTACCTGGACAATTACGTGAATGGCCGCGCGGACCCCAATGAGAACTATGCCCGGGAAATCATCGAACTGCATACCCTGGGGGCGATCAACTATGCCGGCCCGGATCCGCAGCCCGGTGACATCAACACCATCAGCATGCCGGAGTTTCCCGGGGTGGCCATCAATGACAAATATTCCGATGCCGATGTCTATGAAGCCATGCGCTTTCTTACGGGATGGAATGTGGAGGACGGACGCTATCCCAGTGGTGATCCCAACACCGGGCACTGGCACTTCGTGGAGGACTGGCACGATCAGGGACAGAAGCAATTGCTGGGCAAGCAATGGGCCGCCTTCAGTGGGGTCCAGGAAATCTATGAGATGCTCGATCTGCTCGCCTTCCACCCGGGAACGGCACAACATATTGCCCTGAAGCTCTGTCAACGTTTCATCAGTGACGAGCCGCCACAGTCCCTGGTGGATCAGGTGGCGACGGTGTTCTATGACAACCGGCATCAGCCGGATCAACTCGAAAGGGTCTACCGTTTCCTGCTCAACACGCCCGAGTTCAAGGATGTCGGTACCTGGGGCAGCAAACTCAAGCGGCCTTTCGAAGTGGTGGTGTCGGCCATGCGCGCCTGTGATGCGGACTTCACCATTCGCCCGGATGACACTGAGAGCTACTATTTCACCTATTACTTCCGTCGCACCGGCCAGCGTCCCTTCCACTGGCATGCTCCCGACGGCTATCCGGACTATCGGTCGTTCTGGGAGGCTGGGGCATCATTGGTGCATACCTGGCGGGTCCTGGACTGGCTGATCGACGAAAATGCGAATAACAGTGATCCGGACCTCATGCCCATCACCGATATCACCGTGAACGGACTGGGAACCCATACGCCCAACACCCTGGCCAATTTCTGGTTGAAGAAAGTGCTGAAATGGGCACCCAACAATGGTGAATGGTATGGCACGGAGATTCATCGTATTTTGCGCGATTTCATGAGAGAGCGGCCAGACGATGATCCATCCCCCTGGCCCGAGGATTATCCCATCGATGACATAACCGACAATTCCTGGCCGTATTACTGGAACGAGCGTTTACGCGGCATGGTAAAGCTGGCGTTGTCCATTCCTGAATTCATGCAGCGTTGAGGAGGCAGAACAGATCATGAAAATCAGTAGAAGAGGATTTCTGGCAGGTTCTGCCTCGGTAACCGCCACTTTGGGAGGCGCAAAGCTTGGCTTTGCTGCAGTTGCATCCAAATCACCGGCCAGCCGCAGAACATTGGTCTATCTGTTTCTCCGGGGTGGGATAGACGGTCTGAACCTGGTGATTCCCAGGACGGGCGTTCAGCGCACGGAATATGAGAACAAGCGCCCCAATATTGTGGTGCCTACCGACCATATGCACGATCTGAACGGCGCTTTTGGCCTGCATGGCAGTTGTGACGGTCTCAAGAGTCTGTACGACAGCGGCAGGCTTGCCTTCATTCATGCCGTGGGAATGCCCGAGGGGCAGTCCAGCCGCAGTCATTTCGAGTCCCAGGAAATGTATGAACTCGGAACACCGGGGAATACATCGACCACCACCGGCTGGCTGGCCCGGCACATGAACACTTCTCCGCATATTGCGTCCGATGCCCTTATCCCCTCCCTGGCGACCACGGCCTCGAAGCCCACCAGTCTGCGGGGAGATTTGAGAGCAATGTCCCTGGACGATGCAAGCAGTTTCCATCCCAATTCTGGCCGTTACGGCGACGAACATCTGAGGGCGCTGGAAAAAATCTACGATGGCAACTCCAGCCTGGATCATGCGGTGCAAAACTCCCTGGACATGATCGACCTCCTGGAGCAGATCGATATCACCGTGCCCGACAGTTATCCCAATACGGGGCTTGGTGATGACCTGGGCCTGGTAGCCGGCATGATAAAAGAGAATGTCGGTCTTCAGGTAGCAACGGTGGATAATGGGGGCTGGGATACTCACAATGGCCAGGGCAATAATGGGGGAGGCTACTTCGCCACCCACGTGGGAGACCTGTCCGCCGCCATCAAGGCTTTCGTCGATGATCTGGAATCGGCCGGCCGGCTCGACGACGTGGTGCTGGTGGTGCATTCGGAGTTTGGCCGCCGGGTGCGGGAAAATGGCAACCAGGGAACGGATCATGGCACGGCGCACCCCATGATGGTGACCGGAGGCAAGGTGCTGGGTGGCCAGATCTACGGTTCCTTCCCTGGGCTGAGGGATGCCGATCTCTATCTCAACACCGATTTGCGCATGACCACGGATTTCCGGCAGGCACTCTGTGACGTGGTGGGTAACTTCCTGCTCAATCCCAATCTTGCAACGGTATTCCCGGGTTATACCGGGCCAAAATCCATCGGCCTGTTCGATACCAATGCCATATTCGCCAACGGATTCGAATAAGGAGAAACCGGGGTTCAGCGGCATCTGAACGACCGCTGCGGAACCCCGGGTTTCGCGCCATCTTGCCCCGCAGCATTCCAGGTTCTGCGGGGTTTCCTTTTTCTGCGGCATGAAATCCGGAACACTCCTATAGGAATGTAGGGATTTTCCTACATACAGGAAAGGCTGGGGCGCCTACACTTGTTCTGCGGAAAACGGATATCCGCTGAACAATCCAATTCATACAGGGAGTTCCAACATGAAGAAGATGATCATGCCTATTTCAACATTGAGCGCCATGCTGTTCCTGTCCCTGACCTCCGGCACCGGCCTGGCGGAGGAAGGGAATATCTGCAAGGGAATGGAGCAGGAAGCCTGTTCCCAGTCCACCGCCTGTCGCTGGATCAAGCCATACAAACGCAGTGATGGCATCAAGGTGGCCGGATACTGCAGGAGGCTGCCGGGACAGAAAAGCCAGGTGTCCCGGGACAAGCAGTCATCCAGCAAAAAAGGCTGAGTCGTTTCCTGGCAGGCGAGAAGAACCTTGCGGCATTCGACGGCCGCGGGGTTCTTCGCGTTTTGCCGGACGGTTTTTTCTGTTGCCCCAGGCTGTCATAATGTTTGCCCGGGATTGAATGAACATGGGTATGGCCTGGTGGCGAATCGTCTGGCAGAAGATTATTCACTGAGGGTGATTGGCCGCGTTACCAGCTCCTTCCCTGAAAAGTTCGGCATTCCCCGTCAGCCGGGGCTGGTGGATATACCGGCCACCCTGGTCATGCTGCCGCCCTTCGATGCGCCGGAGATGTTCGAGGGTCTGGAGGAATTCAGCCACATCTGGCTCACTTTCATCTTTCATGCTTGCCTGGAGCAGGGCTGGAAGAACAGGGTCAGGCCGCCGCGCCTGGGCGGCAATCTCAGCAAGGGCGTGTTTGCCACCCGTTCACCGTTTCGCCCCAATCACCTGGGCTTGTCCGTGGTGGAACTCGACCGGATTGAAATCATCCACGGCCGGGTACGCCTGCATGTGCGAGGCGCCGACCTTCTCCATGGCACCCCCATCGTCGATATCAAGCCCTATATTCCCTATGTGGATGCAGTGCCCGGGGCAGCAGGAGGCTTTGCCGGCGAGGCGCCGGGCAGACGGTTGCAGGTCCGGTTTTCTCCCATGGCGGAGCAGGTGCTGAGTCGGCATCCGGATGGCGAACGCTTGGTGGAGCAGCTGGCCGAACTCATCGCCCTGGACCCCCGTCCGGCCTATCGCAAGGACAATGATGATGCCCAGCGCACCTGGGGCATGCGGTTCGCCGGCCTGGACGTGCGCTGGCAGGTGGACGGTGACCAGGCCCTGGTCATCGAGGTGGCAGACCAAGGCCAGGGCGATCAGTAGATGAGGCTCATCATCCGGCTGCGGTAACGCGGCACCCGGGGGTCATCGCCCAGGATGTCGAACAGTTTCAGCAGGGCCTTCCTGGCCGCGTCATCGCCATAGTTTCGATTTTTCTTCATGAGTTGCAGCAGCTCATCCATGGCCTGTTCGTATTGCTGGTTCACGGCGTGATGGGCCGCCAGCAGGTATCTGGCCTCGGCATCGTCCGGGTCTGTTTCCAGTCGTTGAACCAGCTCCTCCTGTGCAGGGGCCTTTGCCAGCAGGCCTTCGAAGAACAACAGGCTCTGCAGGGTCCGAACCTCCGGCTTGTCACGCAGATCGGCAGGGAGCCGCGCCAGGATTTCCTCGGCTTTGCCGATATCGCCGGTGGCGGCATGGGTCTGGGCCAGGGCCAGGTCGATGTTGCCGTTGGCAGGGTCGGAGGCCCTGGCCTGTTCCAGCAGGGCCAGGGCGCCTTCGGCCTCGCCCTGCAACAGCAGTTGCCGGGCCTGTTCGACCAGCGCGTCGGATTCCCGGGGAATATGCTTGTCCAGGAACTTGCGGATCTCGGCTTCGGGCAGGGCCCCGGCGAATTCGTCCACGGGTTCGCCATTCCTGAACAGTTTCACCGTGGGGATGCTGCGGATGCCGAATTGCGCGGCCAGGGCTTGCTGTTCTTCCGTATTGATCTTGGCCAGGATGAATTTGCCCTGATACTCGTCGGCCAGTTTCGCCAGTATGGGCATGAGCATCTGGCAAGGTTGGCACCAGCTGGCCCAGAAATCCACCAGCACGGGCACTTGCCTGGATTGTTCGACTACCGCGCTTTGGTAATTTTCTTCTGTTACCTCAATGATATAGGGGGAATTGCTCATGTGTTTTATACCTGCTTGCCAACATCCTGGGCTTCATTTTGGGGTGAATGCTTCGAATTGCAAGCCCGAATGTTTCATCCGGGAACGCGATGATCGTGCCGGGATCGGCGTTCAGGTGCGGATTTGCGATTGAATCAATAGCCCAAGCTATTGATGATTGAGCAAATACCGCAGATGGACGGCGAAACCGGTGCGAGGGCGCGTTCAGCGATGCCCGGTAACATATTGTACTTTGCTAATATTTCAAAATTCTTTATGAAATACAATAAGCTAGAATATTTTTCCAGCGACCGGGTGAAATATTCGGGCAAGCTCTTGAAAACCGAACTTCCCGCCCCATTTACCGGGAAAACGACCTGGAGAAGCAAAAAATGTCAGACAATGTGCATGTCGTGTGCAGCCACTGTGGCGGTGTGAACCGTATTCCCGCGGCGCGCCTGGGGCAGAATCCCAAATGCGGTAAATGCAAGCGCCCCCTGTTCGACGGACACCCTGCCGAGGTGGATGATGCCATGCTGCAAAAGCAGATCCAGCGCAGCGATATTCCCGTGCTGGTGGATTTCTGGGCGCCCTGGTGTGGCCCCTGCAAGATGATGGCGCCAGCCTTTGCCCAGGCGGCCAGCCAACTTGAGCCTTATGTGCGCTTGCTCAAGCTCAATACTGAGCAGCACCAGCAACTGGCCGGGCAGCTGGGCATTCGCAGTATCCCCACCATGATACTGTTCCGTAACGGCCAAGAGGTGGACCGCATGTCCGGTGCCCTGGATGCCGGAAGCATCGTGTCCTGGGCCAGGGGCAGGTTGGGCTGAGGCCGCTTTTTCGAGCATCCGGAAGCCGCTGGCAGGGCATTTCCTGCCAGCGGTCGATTTTTCGCTGTATATCTGTTTCCACGCCAGCCGATTTCCATGGACAGTACCAGGCATCTGCCGTAAAATTTCTGTCTCGACAGGGGACTGATCCTGAGAACCACGTCATCCAAACTTTGGCTGGGGTGGCATCTGCTCGGAAAAACGCCGTAAATACATCCCTGTAGGCTCCGCGTCGGCATCCATGCCTCCGAGGTTTTCCGAGCAGACACCACCCCAGCCTTATCAACAACTGATGAGGTGGTTCCGGGTATGATTCCCAATCTCGTTTCTTGTGTTCGTTCGTGGACGGCTCCAGGCAGGGTCGGTCCCCTATTGTGTGCGCGTAAATGACTGATTCAGCTATTTTGGTACTGGAAGACGGTACGGTGTTTCACGGTCGTTCCATTGGTGCCGAGGGACAGACCGTGGGCGAGGTGGTGTTCAATACTGCCATGACCGGCTACCAGGAGATTCTCACGGATCCGTCCTACCTGCGGCAGATCGTGACCCTGACCTATCCCCATATCGGCAATACCGGGGTGAACAGCGAGGACCGAGAATCCAGCGCCGTGCATGCTGCCGGGCTGGTGATCCGTGATCTTCCCCTGCTGGCCAGCAACTGGCGCTGTGAGCAGCCTCTGGACCAGTACCTGAAGGAAAACGGCGTGGTGGCCATTGCCGATATCGACACCCGCAAGCTGACGCGCATCCTGCGGGAGAAGGGCGCTCAGGCGGGCTGCATCCAGGCCGGCTCCCACCTGGACGAAATGGTGGCCCATGCGGCGGCGGAAACCTTCCCCGGCCTCAAGGGCATGGATCTGGCCAGGGAGGTCACGGTCGATGCGCCCTACGAATGGAAAGAAGGCAGCTGGAAACTGGGAGAAGGGCACCCGGCCCGGGAAGACAGGGAAGAGGATTTTCATGTGGTGGCCTATGATTTCGGCATTAAGACCAACATCCTGCGCATGCTGCGTGACCGCGGCTGCCGTATCACGGTGGTGCCTGCCCAGACCCCCGCCAGCGAAGTGCTGGCCATGAACCCTGACGGGGTATTCCTGTCCAACGGTCCTGGCGATCCCGAGCCCTGCGACTACGCCATCGATGCCATCCGGGAAGTGCTGGAGCAGGATGTGCCCACTTTCGGCATCTGCCTGGGCCATCAGCTCCTGGGCCTGGCCAGCGGCGCGCGCACGGTGAAGATGAAATTTGGTCATCATGGCGCCAACCACCCGGTGCAGGACCTGGAAAAGGGCACGGTGATGATCTCCAGCCAGAACCATGGCTTCGCCGTGGACGAGGAAAGCCTGCCGGAGAACCTGAAGGCGACCCACAAGTCCCTGTTCGATGGCTCCCTGCAGGGCATCCATCGCACCGACAAGCCCGCCTTCGGTTTCCAGGGCCACCCGGAAGCCAGCCCCGGCCCCCATGATGTGGCGCCGGTGTTCGATCATTTCATCGAGCTGATGAAAGCCCGCGAGGCCTGATCGCCCGCCCATCACACTCGCGCAGACTTAACCCGAAAGTTGCATGAAATCGCTATAAACAAGACCAAGCATATGTTTATAAAGGATATTTTTCGTATATTAGTCGGTAACGAATTGCTACCGGACCGCTCTGCCGGCGTCTGCACGCCTGGCGCGCCCGATCGCACCGCTTTTCACTCAAACCGTAGCTATGGCTACGCTTTTCGCTCCAAAGCGGCACGCTCGAACACGCCAGACGCACATCTATCCGGCAGTTTCATGCAACTTTCGGGTTAAGACAAGATGCCAAAAAGAACAGATATCCAGACCATTCTCATCATCGGCGCCGGCCCCATCATCATCGGCCAGGCCTGCGAGTTCGACTATTCCGGCGCCCAGGCCTGTAAGGCCCTGCGTGAGGAAGGCTACAAGGTGGTGCTGGTGAACTCCAATCCGGCCACCATCATGACCGATCCGGAAACAGCGGATGTGGTGTACATCGAGCCTATTACCTGGCAGACCGTGGCGCGCATCATCGAGAAAGAGCGCCCGGACGCCCTGCTGCCCACCATGGGCGGCCAGACGGCCCTGAACTGCGCCCTGGACCTGGTGCGCGAAGGCGTGCTGGAGAAGTTCGGCGTGGAGATGATCGGTGCCTCCCGCGAGGCCATCGACAAGGCCGAGGACCGCGATCTGTTCCGCAAGGCCATGCAGAAAATCGGCCTGGACATGCCCAGATCCGCCGTGGCCCATTCCATGGAGGAAGCCCTGCAGGTGCAGGTACAGGTGGGTTTTCCCACCATCATCCGGCCTTCCTTCACCATGGGCGGTTCCGGCGGCGGCATCGCCTACAATCGCGAGGAATTCGAGGAGATCTGCCAGCGCGGCCTGGATCTGTCACCCACCAATGAGCTGCTCATCGAGGAATCCATCCTTGGCTGGAAGGAGTACGAGATGGAAGTGGTGCGGGATCACAAGGACAACTGCATCATCGTCTGCTCCATCGAGAACCTGGACCCCATGGGGGTGCACACCGGCGACTCCATCACCGTGGCCCCGGCCCAGACCCTGACGGACAAGGAATATCAGATCATGCGCGATGCCTCTTTGGCGGTGCTGCGCGAGATCGGCGTGGATACCGGCGGCTCCAACGTGCAGTTCGCCATCAATCCCGAGAACGGGCGCATGATCATCATCGAGATGAACCCCCGGGTTTCCCGTTCCTCGGCCCTGGCGTCCAAGGCCACGGGCTTTCCCATTGCCAAGGTGGCGGCCAAGCTGGCCGTGGGCTACACCCTGGACGAGCTGCGCAACGAGATCACCGGTGGCGTGACCCCGGCATCCTTCGAGCCCAGCATCGACTATGTGGTCACCAAGGTGCCCCGGTTCGCCTTCGAGAAATTCCCCCAGGCGGACGATCGCCTCACCACCCAGATGAAATCCGTGGGCGAGGTCATGGCCATTGGCCGCACCCTGCAGGAATCCCTGCAGAAAGCCCTGCGCGGCCTGGAAACGGGCAAGGCCGGCCTGGATCCCGTGGCGGATCTTTCCGCCGACAATGCCCGGGAGATCATCCTGGCAGAGATTCGCCAGCCCCGGGCTGAGCGCCTTTGGTATGTGGCGGATGCCTTCCGCGCCGGCATGAGCCTGGAAGAGGTACAACAGGCCACGGGCATTGATCCCTGGTTCCTGGTGCAGATCGAGGATCTCATCCGCGAGGAAGCCCGGGTGGTGGAAGAAGGCCTGGACGCACTGGACGCGAGCCGCCTGCGCCAGCTCAAGCGCAAGGGCTTTTCCGACAAGCGCCTGGCGGACCTGCTGGGCAAGAAGGAAGGCAAGATCCGCAAGCTGCGTTACAAGCTGGGCGTGCGTCCCGTGTACAAGCGGGTAGATACCTGCGCGGCGGAATTTGCCTCCAGCACGGCTTATATGTATTCCACTTACGAGGAGGAATGCGAGGCGCGGCCCACGGACAACAACAAGATCATGGTGCTGGGGGGCGGCCCCAACCGCATCGGTCAGGGTATAGAATTCGATTACTGCTGCGTGCACGCGGCCTTCGCCATGCGCGAGGACGGGTTTGAAACCATCATGGTCAACTGCAACCCGGAAACCGTATCCACGGACTATGACACCTCCGATCGCCTGTATTTCGAGCCCCTGACCCTGGAAGACGTGCTGGAGATCATCCACAAGGAAAATCCTTCGGGGGTCATCGTACAGTACGGTGGCCAGACTCCTCTGAAGCTGGCCCGGGCCCTGGAGAAGGCCGGCGCGCCCATCATCGGCACCAGCCCGGATTCCATCGACGCCGCGGAAGACCGCGAGCGCTTCCAGCAGATGATTGAAAAACTGGGCATACTCCAGCCTCCCAACCGCACGGCCACGGACCCGGAAACAGCGGTGCAGCTGGCCGAGGAAATCGGCTATCCCCTGGTGGTGCGGCCTTCCTATGTGCTGGGTGGCCGGGCCATGGAGATCGTCTACAACGAAGAAGACCTGACCCGCTACATGCGCGAGGCGGTGAGCGTTTCCAATGATTCGCCGGTGCTGCTGGACCGTTTCCTCAACGATGCCATCGAAGTGGACGTGGACGCTATCTGTGATGGCAGGGAAGTGCTCATCGGCGGCATCATGGAGCATATCGAGGAAGCCGGCGTGCATTCCGGCGATTCCGCCTGCTCCCTGCCGCCCTACACCTTGAGTCAGGAGATCCAGGACCGCATGCGCCACCACATCCGCGACATGGCCCTGGAGCTGGGCGTGGTGGGGCTGATGAACACCCAGTTCGCCATCAAGGACAATGACATCTACATTCTCGAGGTGAACCCGCGGGCCTCGCGCACCGTGCCCTTCGTGTCCAAGGCCATCGGCCGTCCCTTGGCCAAGATTGCGGCACGCTGCATGGCGGGCAAGACCCTGGAAGAGCAGGGCGCGACGAGGGAGATCATCCCTGATCATTATTTCGTCAAGGAAGCCGTGTTTCCTTTCGTCAAGTTTCCCGGCGTGGACACCGTGCTGGGACCGGAGATGAAATCTACCGGTGAGGTCATGGGCGTGGGCCGTACCTTCGGCGAGGCCTATGGCAAGGCCTGCGAGGGTGGCAGCATCAAACTGCCCACCAGCGGCAAGGCCCTGCTGTCCGTGCGCGACGCGGACAAGGAGCGCATCAAGCTGGTGGCCCGGGACCTGGTGGACCTGGGCTTCGAGCTCTACGCCACCGGCGGAACCTGCGACGCCGTGTTGTCCACCGGCGTGCCCTGCACCCGGGTGAACAAGGTCATGGAAGGGCGGCCGCATATCGTGGACATGATCAAGAACGACGATTTCGACCTGATCATCAACACCACGGAAGGCAAGCAGGCCATGATCGATTCGGCCTCCATCCGCCGTTCCGCTCTGCAGCACAAGATCAGCTATACCACCACCATGTCCGGTGGCGAAGCCATCGTCATGGCCATACAGCACAAGGATGAACCCATTGTCACCAGCCTGCAGGAACTGCATGCGGATTGACAAGTCAATAACAAGACCGTGAGAACATTACAGCCATCATGAGTAACAAGACACCCATGACCGTGAGGGGCGCGGAAGCCCTGCGTCAGGAACTGAACGAACTGAAAACCGTGGCGCGGCCCAAGGTCATCGCCGCCATTGCCGAGGCCCGGGCCCATGGCGATCTCAAGGAGAATGCCGAGTATCATGCCGCCCGGGAACAGCAGAGCTTCATCGAGGGGCGCATCAAGGATATCGAGGCCAAGCTGTCCAACGCCCAGATCATCGACGTGACCAAGCTCAATGCGGGGGGCAAGGTGGTGTTCGGCGCCACCGTGGACGTGCTGGACCTGGAGACGGACGAGGAACACAGCTACCAGATCGTCGGTGAGGACGAAGCGGATATCCGCCATTCGCGCATTTCCGTGACCTCTCCCATTGCCCGGGCCCTTATTGGCAAGGCCGAGGGGGACGAGGTGCAGATACAGGTTCCTGGTGGCGTGAGGGAGTTTGAAATCCTTGAAGTCCGCTACGTCTGAGGTCCCGGGCCTGTGGCCAATCTGCCGGCGGCTGGTTCTGCTGCTGGTGTTCGGTGCCTGTCTTGCCACAGCCAGGGCAGAATCGCAGGAGGAGGGCACGCCCCTTCCAAGCCGGGATGTTTCTCTGGTATTCAAGGATATTTCCGGCGCAGATTCCGGGGGTGTCAAGTATACGCGTCTGAAAAGAGACGACCAGGGAAAGCTCCTGGCCCTGCAGACCGCTGTCCTGCGCATGGTGCCGGAAGATGGCGGTCCGGATGTCGATTACGTGGATTTGATCGGCGCCGTCCACATAGGCGAGCACCAGTATTACCAGCAGATCAACGGCTTGTTCCGGCAGTATGACGTGGTGCTCTACGAACTGGTGGCGCCCAAGGGCACACGGATTCCCCGGGGCGGGGGAAACAATCGCAGCATCATCGGCGGCATGCAGCATGGCATGCGCAAGCTCCTGGGGCTTGGTCTGCAACTGGAAGACGTGGACTATCATCTGTCGAACCTGGTTCATGCTGATCTCTCCCCCGAAGAGTTTCGCGCCAGCATGGAAAAGCGCAACGAAACCATCAGCGGCATCATCGGCAAGGCCTGGCTGGCGGGCATGGGGAGGCAGCAGTCTGCCGTATACATGCGCAATCAGATGATGTTGTTTCACAATCTTTTGTCCGGGGATTCGAACAAGGCGCTCAAGATCTGGTTTGCCGGTGAAATGGCGGACATGGACGCCATGCAGCGCGCCATGGAAGGGAAGAATGGCACTACCCTGTTGAGGGAGCGCAACCGCAAAGTGGTGCAGGTATTGCGTGAGGAAATCCACAAGGGACATCGCCGCATCGCCATCTTCTATGGCGCGGCCCACCTGGCGGGCATACAGGAGCTGATCGCAAAGGACCTTGGTTTGAAGCCGGCAAAGATTGCCTGGCTGGATGCCTGGGATCTGCGCTGATTCCTATAAGGGTGCCTCGAAAAATTCGAGGTGCCCGTGCGGGACAAGAATGTCCCTCCATTTTCGGTTTGCCAGGAGAAAACACCAGGATGGTAATTTCTTGAGATTCCCTGTAATAATAGATGAAATGAGTTTGGCGGGATCATGGTCTGTTGTTGAAAGGGTTAGCCCGAATGTTTCATCCGGGAACGCGATGATCGTGCCGGGATCGGCGTTCAGGTGCGGATTTGCGATTGAATCAATAGCCCAAGCTATTGATGATTGAGCAAATACCGCAGATGGACGGCGAGACCGGCGCGAGGGCGCGTTCAGCGATGCCCGGTAACATATTGTACTTTGCTAATATTCCAAGGTTCTCCATGAACTTCCATGATCGGGCGGCAACACCCCAGATCATGGAAAAGTCCCCTCTCCCCCTCGGGGGAGAGGGTTAGGGTGAGGGGGGGAACCGGTAATACTCCCCCTCCCCAACCCTCCCCCGCGCGCGGGGGAGGGAGTTGTTGGTGTATTTCCACATTAAATACAGTAAGCTGGAATATTTTTCCAGCGACCGGGTGAAATATTCGGGTTAGGGCAATAATATGCGCTTAAAATCGGAATACAGAGATAAAATAAAAGCCATCGTTCAGGAAGTGGCAGGGGCAGATGCGAAAGTGAGGCTGTTTGGCTCGAGAGTTGACGATGATAAAAGGGGGGGGGATGTTGATCTGCTCGTTGAGTTGCCAACAGAAGTACGCGAACCTGCCGTATTTTCGGCGCGCCTAGCGGCACGAATTTCCCGAGTCATGTCAGGGCGCAAAACAGATGTCATCATTTCAGCTCCCAATTTGGAAAAATCATCTGTTCATAAACAGGCAATAAAGGAAGGTGTTCTGTTATGACGCTGAATGATGCGGCCAAGAATCGTTTGCAGTTTCTGGCAAGAGTAATTAAAAGGGAAAAGAAGCACTTGCAGATAACATCAGAACGTTTTTTTGAAATAGAATTCACGGAAGAAACCGCAAAGCAGTTGGACAATAATGTAGATTACTCAGAAAGGCTTGACGCCTTTGTGGCTCGTTTTAGCAGGCTTCAAGACACGCTGGGTGACAAAATGCTTCCTCAGCTCTTATTGGCGCTAAATGAATCCGTCCGAACCCAAATAGACAACCTGGACAAGGCTGAACGATTCGGCTGGATAAGGTCAGCAGATGAATGGGTTGAGATTCGTAACTTGAGAAACCAAATGATCCATGAATATATTGAAGATTTAACAATATTGGTTAATGCGGTTTCTCGCGCAAATGCTTATGTGAAAGTTCTTTTAGGTGCTGCTGACAACATGCTAAAAGAAATTAAAGGGCGGGGCTGGATTGAATAAGTTTATTAATCAGAGCCTCCTTAACCGTTGTAATCAGCCATGAGGCTGAAGATACGCTTGATCAAGGTAAAAGGATTTTCGGCTTTTTGGGGTTTCTTCTGAAAATTACCGCCATGTTACCAATACGTTGCACGAGTTCCGCGCCAGTTTCGCCAATGATGTTCCCGATGATCTGATCACGTTCTTCCCTGTCACCCGCGCTGACCTTGATCTTGATGAGTTCGTGGAAATCCAGGGCGATACCGATTTCCTCCAGCACGGAATCGCGCAGGCCATGCTGGCCTACCATGACCACGGGTTTGAGGCTGTGCGCCAGGCTGCGCAGGTGGCGGATATGGGAACTGGATAGTGGCACCGGGAACTCCAAAGACTGGTCCTTGATGAATTTTGCGGCATTCTACTCCTTCTGAGACATTCTTGCGGGAAAAAGCCAGTATAATCACTAGTTTTAACCTGCAGGCAGCGATACAAAGCGTGGGACGTTCCAAGAGCAGTCATGTCTGGATGCAGCGTCATGTGAATGACGAATACGTGCAGCGGGCCAGGCGCGAGGGCTATCGCTCCCGGGCCAGCTACAAGCTGCTGGAAATCCAGGACAAGGACAAGGTGCTCAAGCCGGGCCAGGTGGTGGTCGATCTGGGCGCGGCGCCCGGTGGCTGGAGTCAGGTGGCAGCTTCCATCGTGGGAAGCAAAGGCAGGGTGCTGGCCATGGATATTCTGGACATGGAAGGGATTCCCGGCGTGGATTTCCTGCAGGGAGACTTCCGTGAACAGGAGGTCATGGACCAATTGATAAATCTGCTGGAGGGGCGCGCCGTGGATCTGGTAATTTCCGACATCGCGCCCAATGCCAGTGGGGTACGGGCGGTGGATCAGCCCAGAGCCATGTATCTTGCTGAACTGGCGCTGGATTTTGCCAGAACCACTCTGAAGCCTGGCGGGGCTTTCGTCACCAAGCTGTTCCAGGGCGAGGGGTTTGACGACTATGTCAGGGATGCCCGCCGCAGTTTCAGCCGGGTGGTGGTGCGCAAACCGAAATCTTCCCGGCCGAAAAGCCGTGAAGTGTACATGGTGGCAACTGGCTATAAATCCTGATAGTTTTACTGAATGGCAGTGTCTCTGAACAGGGATGCTGCCAGCCCAAGACCAGCTGAATGGCATTCGCCCGCAGGTCGGACTTCAGTCCGACACACAACGGTGGATTGTCGGGCTGAAGCCCGACCTAACAGGACATAAGCTGACTTGGTACTGTGACGCATTGAAACGTATTGCCTTCGCATCTGTCCAAGCTGAAGGTTGACCAGGGAAATCGACGAGGAATCCTGTTTTGAACGATATGGCAAAAAACATCGTGTTGTGGATCGTCATCGCCATCGTGCTGATGACGGTTTTCAACAGTTTCAATGGACAAAAGAACCGGGCGCCGGCCATCTCCTACTCAAAATTCCTGGAGCAGGTGGAGCAGGGCAATGTCACCAGTGTGGTGATACACGAGAGTGGCAAGATCGAGGGCACCACCTCTTCCGGCAGCACGTTCGTTACGGAAAGCCCCAACGACCCTGGTCTGATTGGCGATTTGCTCAAGGCGGGCGTGGATATCCGCGCCAAGCCGCCAGAGCAGCCCTCCATGTTGAAGTTGATACTCATCAATTGGTTCCCGCTGATCATTCTCATCGCCCTGTGGATCTTCTTCATGCGTCAGATGCAGGGGGGTGGCGGTGGCCGTGGCGCCATGTCCTTTGGCAAGAGCAAGGCGCGTATGCTCAGCGAAGATCAAGTCAAGGTGACGTTCGCCGACGTGGCGGGCGTGGAAGAAGCCAAGGAAGAAGTGCAGGAAGTGGTGGAGTTCCTCAAGGATCCGTCCAAGTTCCAGCGCCTGGGGGGCAAGATTCCCAAGGGGGTGCTCATGGTGGGCTCGCCCGGCACGGGCAAGACCCTGCTGGCCAAGGCCATCGCCGGGGAAGCCAAGGTGCCTTTCTTCACCATCTCGGGCTCCGACTTCGTGGAGATGTTCGTGGGCGTGGGCGCCTCCCGGGTGCGGGACATGTTCGACACGGCCAAGAAGCACGCGCCCTGCATCATTTTCATCGATGAGATCGATGCCGTGGGCCGTCACCGTGGCGCGGGACTGGGAGGCGGACATGACGAGCGCGAGCAGACCCTGAACCAGCTCCTGGTGGAAATGGACGGTTTCGAGGGCACGGAAGGCGTCATCGTCATTGCCGCCACCAACCGGCCCGATGTGCTGGACCCGGCCCTGTTGCGTCCCGGCCGTTTCGACCGCCAGGTGGTGGTGCCCCTGCCCGACGTGCGCGGCCGGGAGCAGATTCTCAAGGTGCACATGCGCAAGGTGCCCCTGGCCGATGATGTGAAGCCGGCCCTGATCGCGCGCGGCACCCCCGGTTTTTCCGGGGCGGATCTGGCCAACCTGGTCAACGAGGCGGCCCTGATGGCGGCGCGGCAGAACAGCCGCAGCGTCACCATGGCCCATTTCGAGGCGGCCAAGGACAAGATCATGATGGGGGCCGAGCGCCGCTCCATGGTCATGAAGGACGAGGAGAAGAAGCAGACGGCCTACCACGAGGCGGGCCATGCCATCGTCGGTCTGAAAGTGCCTTCCCATGACCCCGTGTACAAGGTGAGCATCATTCCCCGGGGCCGGGCCCTGGGCGTGACCATGTTCCTGCCCGAGGAGGACCGCTACAGCCAGAGCCGGGAGTTGCTGGAGAGCCAGATTTCCAGCCTGTATGGTGGCCGTATCGCCGAGGAGCTGGTGTTTGGGGATGAGCATGTCACCACCGGTGCCTCCAATGACATCAAGCGCGCCACGGAAATCGCCCGCAACATGGTGACCCGCTGGGGCCTGTCGGAGCGTCTTGGTCCCCTGGCCTATGGCGAGGAGGAAGAAGAAGTGTTCCTGGGCCGTTCCGTGACCCAGCACAAGAATGTTTCCGATGAAACCGCCCACATCATCGATGAGGAAATCCGCAACATCATCGACCGTAATTATGACCGGGCGCGGCGCATTCTCAAGGACAACATCGACAAGCTGCATGCCATGGCCGATGCTCTGGTCAAATACGAAACCATTGATATCGAGCAGATCGAGGACATCATGGCCGGACGCACGCCGCGTCCACCGGAAGGCTGGGACGACGACTCTTCCGCAAGTTCCGGGGGCAATGTCGTTTCTTCAGATGATGCCACGCCAAGTGGAAAAAAGGATGATCCGGTCATCGACCCCGACCCGGCAGAGCAGCACTGAATCCCGTTCATCCATAGGGAGCCTTTCTTGTGACAGTGTTTGACTGCAATGGGCGAGCCCTGCCGCTGGATGCTCCGGTGGTCATGGGCATTCTCAATGTCACGCCGGACTCTTTTTCGGACGGGGGGCGATTCCTGGGAAAGGATGCAGCTGTTCGCGGCGCCCTTGCCATGCAGCAGGCTGGCGCGGCCATCATCGACATTGGCGGGGAATCCACCCGTCCCGGGGCGCTGCCGGTTTCCGCCGACGAGGAAATGGAAAGGGTGGTGCCGGTCATCGAGGCCTTGCAAGGGGAGCTGGACATCCCCCTGTCCGTGGATACCAGCAAGCCCGAAGTCATGCGGGAAGCCGTCAGGGCGGGGGCGGGGATGATCAACGACGTGAATGCCCTGCGCGCCGAGGGCGCTGTTCAGGCTGCCGCGGAACTGGGGGTGCCCCTGTGTCTGATGCACATGCAGGGCGAGCCGCGTACCATGCAGCAGGCTCCTGTCTATGCTGACGTGGTGGCGGAAGTGAAAGCCTTTCTGCGCGAGCGGCTGACATGCTGCCGGGAGGCGGGCATCCCGGAAAACACTGTCCTGGTGGATCCGGGATTTGGTTTTGGCAAGACCCTGGAACACAATCTGGCCCTGCTGCGCAATCTGCATCAGTTTGCGGACATGGGCGCCGGGGTTCTGGCCGGGATCTCCCGCAAGTCCATGCTGGGCGCGCTCACTGGACGGGACGCCCATCACAGGCTGGCGGCGAGCATCACGGCGGCGGCTCTTGCGGTGGAGCGCGGCGCAATCGTGGTGCGGGTTCATGACGTGGCGGAGACCGTGGATGCCCTGTCCATCGTCAATGCGATAATCAGAAACGACCAGGATACCGTCGTCCAAGCTTCGGCCGGGGTGGGGTCTGCTCGGAAAAACGCTGTAAATACATCCGTGTAAGGCTCCGCGTCGGCTTTACGGCTTCGCAATCCCTGCTCTGCCGTAAAGTCCAGCCTCGCCATCCGTGGCGAGGCGTTCGCTGGCTGCGAAAATCCGCAGGATTTTCGATCCAGCTCACCCATGCCCCGGGGTTTTCCGAGCAGACTCCACCCCGGCCTTATCAATCAACTTGGACGACGTGATCCTGAGGGAGAGGCTCATGACAAAAAGAAAATACTTCGGCACCGACGGCATCCGGGGAAAGGTTGGGGAAGGAAAGATCAACCCGGAATTCGTACTCAAGCTGGGCTGGGCGGCCGGCCGGGTGCTGGGCAATGGCAACCCAGGAAAGGTGCTCATCGGCAAGGATACGCGAATTTCGGGCTACATGTTCGAATCCGCCCTGGAAGCGGGCCTAGTGGCCGCTGGCATGGACATTCTCATGCTGGGCCCCATGCCCACGCCGGGCATCGCCTATCTGACCCGCACCCTGCATGCCTCCTCGGGGATCGTTATCAGCGCCTCGCACAATCCCTATTATGACAACGGCATCAAGTTCTTCTCGGCGTCCGGGACCAAGCTGCCCGATCAGGTGGAACTGGCCATAGAAGCGGAGATCGACCGCCCCCTGGTCACCGTGGACCCGGCCCGCCTGGGCAAGGTGACGCGGGTGGAGGACGCAGCGGGCCGTTATATCGAATTCTGCAAGAGCACGGTTCCCCATGATCTCGACCTGTCTTCCCTGAAGATCGTGGTGGATTGTGCCAATGGCGCCACCTACCACGTTGCTCCTCATGTTCTGGAAGAACTGGGCGCCAGGGTGACGGTCATCGGTGCGGACCCCGATGGTTTCAACATCAACCACAAGGTGGGTTCCACCAATCCCGAAGCCCTGCAGCAGGCGGTCCTCCAGGAGCAGGCGGACCTGGGCATCGCCCTGGATGGCGACGGCGACCGCCTCGTCATGGTGGATCATACCGGGGCCACGGTGGATGGTGACGGCATCCTCTACATCATTGCCCGGTCGCGCATGGCGCGCCCCGACGGGCTGAAAGGGCCTGTGGTGGGGACGACCATGAGCAACCTGGGACTGGAGCTGGCCCTGAAAGAACTGGGCATGGATCTGGTGCGCACGGATGTGGGGGACCGCTATATCCTGGCGGCCCTGGACGCCAATGGCTGGACCCTGGGCGGCGAGCCCTCAGGACATATCATTTGCCGGGACCGCACCACCACAGGCGACGGTATCGTCGCCGCCCTGCAGGTGCTGGCGGCCATGGTGCTCACTGGCTCCAATCTGCATGACCTGAGCATGGGCATGCAGCGCATGCCTCAGACCCTGATCAACGTAGGCCTGGGAAAGGCTGCGCCGGCAGAGGTGATGAAGAACCAGGCTGTGCTGGATTCCGTGGCCGCGGCCGAGAATACCCTGGGCAAGAATGGCAGGGTGCTGTTACGGCCATCCGGTACCGAACCCCTGATCCGGGTGATGGTGGAGGGCAGGGAAGCCACCCTGGTGACCCAGCTTGCCAGTGAGATTGCGGCAGCGGTGGAGTCAGTTACTGCCGCCTGAGGAGGGTGTCGCAAAAGGCGACAGCCTCCGCGATGCAGGGATGCATCGCCATTTTCGATGGCTGTAAGCCATTGAAAATGGAGGAATCGGAAAATCGCACTTTTCCGATTCCGAGTCGTGAAAGCCCAGGGAAGGGCTTTTACGACATCCTCTTGAGACTGAAGCAGAAACGCACGCCATCTCCGTCGGGAAGATTCTCCGCTTTGGTATCGCCCTGATGGAAATCCGCGATGAGCCTGACCAGGTACAGACCCAGGCCCAGGTGGGGCTGTTTCTGGCGGTCTTCGCGGATGGAGATCATGGACTGGAACAAATCCATGTCCCTGGGCAGGGAAGCCCCCTGGTTTTCCACACAGATCCACAGAAAGTCGCCGCTTTCCCGGGCGGACAGGGTGATGGGCGTGCCCGGGCGGTGAAAGTCCACGGCATTGTCCATGAGCTTTTCCAGGGCCTGATAGACCAGCTCTGGCGCGCCATGGGTGCTCAGGCCAGGGCAGTCGTCCAGGCGGAAGCTCAGGTCCGGGTGGATGGCCCGGTAGTTCGTCAGGCTGGCATCCAGCAATTCACACAGGTCAAAGACGCGCACCTCCACCTGTTCCAGGGCCTTTTCCAGGCGGGTGGCTTCCTGTAACTGACGCAGAATCAGCTCCAGCCTGTCCACCCCCTTGAGGGCCCGCTCCAGGTAGGCCTGTTTTTCGTCGGCCTCGTCCACCTCGGCGCTGTTTTCCAGAGAATGACGAATGATGGCCAAAGGCGTGCGGAATTCGTGGGACAGGCGTGAGGCCATGGCCTGCAGATAGCGGTTGTATTCCTGCAGGCGGCCCAGGACGCTGGCAAAGCTCCTGCCCAGGTCGCCGATTTGGTCCCTGGCGGACGGAGGGCTGATCTGCCCGATGATGCGCCCGTCGGCGGCTACGGCCCCTTCCATCTGGCGATGCAGGCGGCGGATGCGCCGGGTGAGCAGGCTGGCAAAGCCCAGCAGGGCCATGGAAACCAGGACGAACAGGACGAAAGTGATGAGCAGCAGGCGCTGCATGGCCTGGTTCTGCAGGGACAGGATGCTGTCCGTGGTCTGTTCCACCAGCACAACGCCTGCCGTTCGCCCGGCGATGTTTATGGGTACGGCAGTGGCTAGTACCAGGGTTTCGCTGCCTGGCAGCTGGTAGCGCCGGCTGGCGGCAAGGCCGGACAGCGCGGAAGTCACTGGCTCCATGCTCAGGCGTAGGGCCTGGGCCGGGACGGCCTGATGGTCGTCACTGTGGTGTTTGAGCACCAGGTTGAGCAGCTTTCTGACGATCCAGGGGACGGCGCTGTTGCCGTCGGGGCTGTCTGTTTGCAGGGCGCCAGCGCTGGCCAGCACCCAGCCCCGGCTGTCCAGTACGCGCAAGCGGCTGTGGGGCAGCAGGTTGTTCTCCAGCAGTATCTGCAGTTTTTCAGAAGGCTGTATCAGGGCCATGATTCCCGACTTGTCTCCGGGGCTTCCCCAGTCGAGCCGCGTTCCTTCAGGTTCGTCCAGGATGCGAAG
>JALVNE010000185.1 GCA_027026755.1 Sedimenticola sp.
AAAAACTTCTTAAGTTCCCCGTCCCCCTGACGATGAGGTTACTGGAAGCGGTGATTGTCTGGATCACATAGACATGTCCGCTAAAGACGAACGACGAGGGCGATGCAGTTGCCCTTGATGCATAGGAGACTATGACCATGGCAATGGTAATCAACACAAACATCATGTCGCTGAATGCACAGCGCAATGTCAACAAGACCAACAGCCAGCTGGCCACCGCCATGCAGCGCCTCTCCTCCGGCCTGCGGGTGAACAGCGCCAAGGACGATGCAGCCGGCCTCTACACTATCAATCGCATGACCGCGGATATCAAGGGCCTGAACCAGGCCGCGCGCAATGCCGCCGACGGCATTTCCCTGGCCCAGACCGCGGAAGCCGCCCTGGGTCAGATCGGCGACAACCTGCAGCGCATTCGTGAACTGGCTGTTCAGTCCGCCAACGGCACCGTGGAAGATCGTACCGGCATGCAGGCCGAGGTGGACCAGCTCACCGCGGAGATCTACCGCATCGTTGGCAGCGCCAAGTTCAACAATGTACAGCTGCTCGATGGCACTTCCGGCGCCATCACCTTCCAGGTTGGCCAGGACAATGGCGAAACCATTTCCGTTGCCCAGGGTGACATGACCGGCCTCAATTCCTATGGCAACGCGGCCGGCACCGTTGACATCAGCACCCAGACTGCCGCCCAGGCAGTGATCGCCAGTGGAGCCGCTGGCATCGACGCCGACATCGATGCGGTTTCCAGCGCCAGGGCCACCTATGGTGCGGTCCAGAACCGTTTCGAGGCGGTCATCAGCAGCATCCAGACTTATACCGAGAACCTGTCTGCTTCCCGCAGCCGGATTCAGGATGCGGACTTTGCTGCGGAAACAGCCAATCTGACCAAGGTACAGATTCTGCAGCAGGCCGGTACAGCCATGCTTGCCCAGGCCAATGCGGCACCGCAGAACGTGCTTTCATTGCTGCGATAGGCGATAGCGATCAGCGACCTGGCCCGGTTGCAGCCCGGCCAGGTCGCCAGCGACAGCAGAGGACCGGATCATGGCCAATGAAATCGATTCCAATGTGATCCCGCTGGTGAGAGCCGCTTTGCCTGCCGGCATTCCCGCTGTCGGGGGTGCTCCTGAGCTGGAAGATGGACAGACGTTGCCGGATACCGGAAAAACCTTGCCGTCAGAACAGGAAAAGAACCTTTCACGAGACGCGATTTCATCAGCCGTGGACAACCTGAATCAGTATGTCCAGACCATCCGACGGGAACTCGAGTTCAGCATCGATGAGAACAGTGGCCGTACTGTTATCAAGGTCCTGGATGCAGAAACCAAAGAAGTGATCCGCCAGATACCCCCGGAGGAAGTGGTTTCTCTTTCTCGAAATCTGAGCAAGAAAGCAAGTGCAATCTTCTCCGGGGAAACCTGAGTTGGCATGATGATTGCTGTTTTACTAATCGTACAAACCCCTGTAGCGAGGCAATGATGATTACAGCACCGGGAGTCGGGTCAGGTCTGGACGTACAATCCATCGTCAGCCAGTTGATGGCCCTGGAACGCCGGCCACTGGAAGCCCTGGCGCGCAGGCAGGATCAGTATGAAGCGCAACTGAGCGCCTACGGACAGCTGAAGAGCGCGCTCTCCAGTTTCCAGGATGCCATGGATGAGCTTGGCGCCACAGACGCGTTCAAGATCTATGCTGCGACTTCTGCCGATGAATCTGCCCTGGAAGTCTTCGCCAGCAGCAGCGCCTCCCTGGGAACCTACAATGTACGGGTGGAGCGCCTAGCCGCCAATCACAAGATGGCTTCTGCCGAATTGGCAGATACCACGACTTTTGGCGGGACAGCCGGGGACAGTCTCACCATACAGGTCGGATCAGTGGCCACCAACAGCATTGCCGTGGACCTGGGTACCACGATGTCCATGGAAGACATCCGCGACCAGATAAATGATGCGGCTGATAACCCGGGGGTCACGGCAACCATCATCAATGGGAACAACGGCAACCAGAAGCTGATTCTGACGGCTGACGAGACAGGAAGCTCATCGGCCATTTCCCTTTCCTACGGCGGAAGCATCGATGCATCCACCTTCGGCATGCACACTCTCAACGACATAGGCGGAGATCTGAGCCTGCTGGATTCCAAGATCAGCGTGGACGGATACAGCATCACCCGTTCCACCAATACCCTGACCGATGTCATTCAGGGCGTGACTCTGGATCTTCGTTCTGCCCGCCCTGGTGTGGATATCCAGGTGACCGTGGAGCGGGATATTTCGGCTGTAGAGGCGTCCGTACAGGGATTTGCGGATGCCTACAATGAGCTGCGCAGCAGCATCCGCAGCCTGCGTGAAGGGCAGCTGGAGGCCGACATCACCCTGCTGAGCATCGAACGGGGACTGCTGGGCATTCTCAACACTCCCACTGCTGCGGGAACTTTCAGTCATTTGACGCAAATCGGTGTTTCCATCCAGAAAGACGGCAGCATGAGCGTGAACAGCAGTCGGCTGGGAGAAGCCCTGAACACGGACTATGGGGCAGTTGCCGAACTTTTTGCCAAGGCCGACAGCGGTTATGCCGTGCGGCTTGGATCTCGCATCGGAATGTGGCTGGAGGACGGGGGCTTGATCGACTCCCGTACCCATGGACTGGACTCCCGTATCGAAGACCTGGAAGACAGGCAGAGCGCCATGGACCGCCGCCTCGCCCAGGTGGAAGCGCGTTATCTGAAGCAGTTTTCCAGCCTCGATTCCCTGATGTCTCAACTCCAGGGAACCAGCAATTTCCTCACATCCCAGCTGGCTTCCCTGCCCGGGGCCGGCCAATAGGCGTCTTTGCAACAACGATATCACTATCCTGAATGGAACGGACACAGCGGAGAAAACCACATGAGCTATCCTGCCACACAGAATGCAGCCAACCACTACAGCCAGGTTGATACCTACACAGGCGTTACCGGCGCAGATTCACATCGCCTGGTGCTGATGTTGCTCAATGGCGCGCTCAGCTATATTGCTGTCGCCAAGGGAAGCATCGAACGTGGCGATGTGCCGGCAAAGGGCGAGGCCATTGGGCAAGCCATCTCCATCGTCAACGGGCTTCGCGGCAGCCTGGATCTGAAAGTGGGAGGGGAGCTGGCGGAAAATCTGGACCGCCTCTATGACTATATGGAAAGACGGCTGCTGGACGCCAACCTGCGTAGCGATGCCGCCATGCTGGAGGAAGTGTCCAGCTTGCTGCACGCGATCAAGGACGGTTGGCTGGCCATTCCACCAGAGGTGCGCGCCAATCCGACAGAGGCCGCCGCTGCCGATTAATGGTGTTTTTCAACTGCTTGTTGGGATTGGAAGCACGCGCGGAGGATGCCTCGATGGATGATCAGGAAGAACTTCTGCAGGAACTGCTTTCCCTGCACCATCTCATGTTGCAATGGGCGGAAGAAGGAAAGTGGCTGGATGTCGCGGCAGTGGAGAAGATCCGTCAGGAACACCTGAAAACATTTTTCCAAGCGCCCATAAGTCAAGATCGGCTGACAGAAGTCCGTGCCGCCCTGAAAACCATGTTGAGCATCAATGACAAGCTCATGGGTCTGGCGAAGAAAAGCAGGGGCGGATTGGGGCAGGACATCAGTTCTATTCAAAAAGGCCGCCGCGCCCTGGCAGCCTATGGGCAGAACACCGCTTCCGCCCGACAGCCGGTTGAACGCGCCCATTCAGGTTGACCGTCATGACGGGCTATTGTCCCTTCCAGAGCATGGATGCATCGCCATTTTCGATGGCGGTAAGCGGCGTACTTCCACATCAAAACCTGCACTGCGATACAATTTCATGCCCGGTCAATAGTTACTCCACAGGGATTCTTCCAGCCCGTTTTCACGAGTCCAGACCAGTTCGCCGATGATCTCGAATTTGGCGACTGACATGGCTCCCCGTTTGCTGCGCCTGCCGGAAGCATCCGACAAGGCGTCGAGAATCTCCTCCCGGGGTGCCTCGTAGATCTTGAAGGGTTCGAAATTCGCATCCAGCAGCACCAGGGCGATATGCGTCCAGTCTCCATTGGTATTCAGCTGTCCGATGCGGTAGCCGGGTTTGCCTTCCTTGAAGATGACCCGTCCCTTGATCTGGTAGCGCCGGCCACTGTGTTCACCCGTGCCCGTGGCGTCCACCCCGGGCGCTCTTGGGTCCAGGAGCTGCAATCCAAGGTGCTTGGCCGCATCGAAACGGGCAATTTCTCCCGTGACCGGCAATGTCTGACCGGTGGTTTCACGGTACCTGGCAGCCAGTCGTCGTGTTTCCGCGATCAGCTCTTCCAGTGCGTATAAAGGCAAGTTTCGGTTCCTTTGATGTCGGCGAGGTGTTGTGGCAAGCCAATCATAGCAAAGCCTGCCCGGCAGCTTGCCGGAAAGCGGTAAGAAAGAAATCCTACGCCCGTTTTTCTGACGGATTGGCGTCATTCAGACGTTTCCTTGACGCCAACGGGATCATGAGGCCTGTTCCTCCGTGCCAATTCCTTGTCGTCGTTTCAGTCTGTGCTCCAAGTTATTGAATATCAAGCGCAGAAAAATGGGCACGATACTTGCTTTCTCTCGGATGACAATGGATTTTTCATGTTGAGGGGCTATAACGATGACGGCAGCCAGTTCCCGGACCGCCAGACAACTGGAAGATGCCTTCCTGGCGTTCAACCAGTTGAGCGCGCAGCTGTCCAGCTCCTACAGTGAGCTGCAGAACCAGGTCGTCAAGCTCACCCGGGAACTCAACAGGGCGCGCGACGAGAAAGTTCGCGAACTGGAAGCAAAGGAACGGCTGGCGGATCAGCTGGACAAGTTGCTGCAGGCCCTGCCCGCCGGTGTCCTGGTGCTGGACCGGCGGGGCCGTGTCAGGGATGCCAATCGCCTTGCCCGAAACATGCTCGGCACAGATCTGGTGGGCCGGGACTGGGTCGAGATTTCCCTGTCCGCCTTCGCTGCCGGTGGTGATGAACTGCGCCTGAAGGATGGCCGCTGGATCAGCCTTTCCATGAGTCGGCTCGACAGGGAAAGTGGAAAGATTCTCCTGCTCACCGATATCAGCGAAACCCGGCGTCTTCAGGGGCTGCTCGATCAGCACCAGCGGCTCACTGCTCTGGGAGAGATGTCCGCCAGGCTGGCGCACCAGGTCCGTACTCCCCTGTCCACCCTGTTGCTCTACCTGTCCCAGGTGGAGAGTGAAAGCCTGGATTCAGTCAGAAGAAAGGAGCTTGCTTCGAGAATGCGGGAATGCCTTCATCATATGGAGCAGACGACCCTCAACATGCTCGCTTATGCGCGCCGTGACCATGACAGGAAAGAGCCCTTCCTGGTTTGCGACGTCATCGAGAACCTGGTCCAGACCATGAAAGCCGAGCTGGAGCGCAGGCAGGCCGTGTTGGATGTCTCCTGTGCCGGGGAAGACATCTGCATCAGGGGAAACAAGGATGCCTTCCTCGGTGCAATGGTCAATCTGCTGAGTAATGCCCTGGAGGCCTGCGAGGCACGGCCCGAATTGCAGCTGCGGGTTTATCGCGCTGCCGAGGGCGCCACGGTCATCGAACTTGCGGACAACGGCAGAGGCATGAGCGAAAAGGTGATGGAGCGGGTCTTCGAGCCTTTCTATACCACCCGCAGTTCGGGTACGGGACTGGGTCTTGCCGTGGTGAAGGCGGTGATCCAGGGGCTGGGGGGAGAGATCCATCTGCATTCCGCAATCGGCCGGGGAACCCGGGTTCATATCCGCATACCCGGCCAGAATATCCAGGATGTATTGCCTGCCGCCATGCTCCCGGACCATACCCCGGCCCTGGCTTCGGCGCAGCTGAGAGCCGCTTCAGAGACATCCAGAACAACGGAGTAGAACGTATGAGCAATGAAGTGATCCTGATCGTGGAAGACGACAAGCCCTTGCAGAAGGCCCTGGGTGAAACGCTTGGCATCGCTGGCTACAGGGTGCATGCCGCCGATGACGGAGAACAGGCTCTGGCAGTGCTGGCGCGTCATGGGGACATCAGTCTGGTGGTTACCGATATCCAGATGAAACCCATGGATGGTTACACCTTGCTGAAACAGATACGTCGCAGATACCGCGGCCTCCCTGTCATTGTCATGACCGCCTACGGCACCATAGACAGTGCCGTGAATGCCATCCAGGAAGGGGCGGTGGATTACCTGGTCAAACCACTGGAAGCCGAGCAGTTGCTGTCCATGGTAGAGCGCCATGTCATGCCGGGAGAGCCCGATACCCAAGGAACCATGGTAGTGGCGGACCCGGTCAGCCGGGAACTGGCCCGCCTGGCGAGACGCGTCGCCGGCTGTGACGCAACGGTGATGATCACCGGGGAGTCCGGCACGGGAAAAGAGGTGCTGGCGCGATACATCCATGGGCATTCACAGCGTTCCCGGCAGCCCTTCGTGGCAATCAACTGCGCGGCCATCCCGGAAAACATGCTGGAAGCAGTTCTGTTCGGCTATGAGAAGGGCGCTTTCACCGGGGCCCACCAATCCTGCCCGGGAAAGTTCGAGCAGGCTCAGGGTGGCACCCTGCTGCTGGATGAGATAACGGAAATGGATGTAGGGCTGCAAGCCAAGCTGCTCAGGGTACTCCAGGAAAAAGAGGTGGAGCGGCTGGGAGGCCGGAGGATGATCAGGCTAGACGTGCGCGTGCTGGCCACCAGCAACCGGGATCTTGCCCAGGCAGTCCGCGAGGGCCGCTTTCGGGAGGACCTCTATTACCGGCTGAATGTCTTTCCCCTGGAACTGCCGCCCCTGAGAAAACGCCGGGAAGACATCCTGCCCCTGGCCCGCAAGTTCATTTCCCGTTACCTGGGTGATCAGCCCTATCCCGAACTCTGCAGGGATGCCATGGGAAAGCTGCAGGAATACGACTGGCCCGGCAATGTGAGGGAACTGGAAAACGTCATCCAGCGGGCGTTGATTCTGAAGCAGGGTACGAAAATCGTGGCGGAGGATATCCATTTCGAGCAAATGACCGGGTACGGGCACCAGGCTGATGCCACGGTCGCAGTCACCGCTGGGGAGCGTCTGGACAACACCCTGCGCCAGCAGGAAGCGGACATCATCATCAATGCCCTCGAGGAAGGGGGCAGCCGCACGGAAGTGGCGAAGAAACTGGGGATCAGTCCCCGTACCCTGCGCTACAAGCTGGCAAAACTGCGTGATGCGGGAATATCCGTTCCCGCCTGAGGGAAGCATCGTCGATCAATGAAACGGGTCTAGATATCAAGGAGATCATCATGAGTACCGTAGATGTCAATCAACTCCTGAACCAGATGAAGCACATGGCTGCCCTGGCCGACAGGAAGCCGGAGGCGGCCCCGGACAACACGAGTGGTCTTGATTTTGAGAATGTGCTGCGTGACTCCATCGAAACCGTCAATGATATCCAGAGTCATGCCTCGGACATGGCGCAGAAATTCGAACTGGGTGATCCCTCGGTGAATCTCACCGAGGTGGTGGTGGAACTGCAGAAAGCCAGTGTGTCTTTCGAGGCGATGAAACAGGTAAGAAACAAACTGCTCAGCGCCTACAAGGACGTAATGAGCATGCAGGTCTAGATGCGGCAGAGCGGGTGAAATCATGGCACTGGTAAAAACGGAAAAAATGCTTGAACAGTTGCAGGGCTTCGGCTCCCTGCCGCTGCTGCGTCAGCTTGGCCTCATGGCGCTGCTTGCCGCCACCATTGCCATTGCGGTGGCGGTGGTGCTGTGGTCCAGGACACCCAACTACAGCATCCTGTACGGCAACCTGCCTGCCACGGAACTGGTGGAAGTGGCCAATGCGCTGGATGCCGCTAATATCCCCTACAAGGTGGAGCATGCCAGCGGCTCGATCACGGTTCCGCGCAACAAGATACATGAGACGCGTATCCGACTGGCGACCCAGGGACTGCCCAGAAGCAAGGCCGTCGGCTACGAGTTGCTGGACAAGAAGATGGAATTCGGCACCAGCAGGTTTCTGGAGAATGCCCGTTACCAGCAGGCCCTCGAAGGCGAGCTGGCGCGTACCATCAGCGTTCTCGATGATGTCCAGCAGGCGCGGGTGCACCTGGCCCTGCCCAAGGAATCGGTATTCGTCCGTGATCGGGTGAGGCCCGAGGCTTCGGTGCTGTTGCAGCTGGCATCCGGACAGGAGCTGGACAGGGTCCAGGTGGCCGGCATCGTTCATCTCATCGCTTCCAGCATTCCCAAGATGAAACCGGAAGATGTCGCCGTGGTCGATCAGCAGGGACGGCTGCTGACCGAAAAGACGGATGAAAACAGCCTGGGCCTGAGCACCAGTCAGTTGGAGTACACTCACCAGCTGGAAGCTCTCTATGTGCAGCGCATCAAGGACATTCTCAGCCCTTTCGTGGGAAGTGGCGGGGTTCGCGCCCAGGTCGTGGCTGACCTGGACTTCACCGTTACCGAGCAGACCCAGGAGCAGTATGTTCCGGAGAAGAACCAGGTGCGCAGCGAGGACATTCGTGAAGAGAAGAACAGCCTGGGCAAACCCATGGGTGTGCCTGGGGCCCTGACCAATCAGCCGCCACGAGGCGGAACCCTGGGTAGCCCACCCGCCATCACCGGCGAGGAAAACAGCGGAACCAGCTCCACGCACGTGATTCGCAACTACGAGCTGGACAGGACCATCACGCATTCTCGCCGGTCGCCCGGACAAGTGCGCCGGCTGTCCGTCGGCGTTGTGGTGGATTACAGGAAGCGAGTCCTGGAAGACGGAAAGATCGAGCAGGTGGCCCTCACGGAGCAGGAACTCCAGCATATCACCGCCCTGGTGAAAGAAGCCGTGGGCTTCGACGCGAGCCGGAACGACAGCGTCAACGTCATCAACACCTCGTTCCAGGATATCCAGAGGATGGAACCTGTGGAGACGATCCCTCTCTGGCAGCAGACCTGGGTATGGGATCTTGCCAAGCCGGCGCTTGGCGGGCTGTTTGTCCTGCTCCTGGTGTTCGGCGTTCTCCGCCCCGCCCTGAACAACCTGTCTGAAGCCGGTCGCATCGTTCATGCCAGCGCCGAGGGAGAAGTGCTCCTGGCGGCAGATGGCGCGGCTGCCATGGCCGGTCTGCCCACTCCCGAGGATGGAGAACTTTCGGAGGGAGTACCCCTGGCCAAGGACAAAGTGGCCATCAGTGAGGGGGGCAGACAGGCAGGCCAGGCAAGCGGCCGGAACACGCCAGCGCTGGATCTGGAGACAGCGAGAAACATGGTGCAGCAGGACCCGCGAAGGGTGGCGCAGGTGGTGAAAAACTGGGTGGCAGACAATGAGTGATACAGAACAGGCAAGCATAGACGGCCTTGAAAGAGCGGCAATTTTCATGATGAGCCTGGGTGAGAAAGAGGCGGCTGCCATCATCCGGCACATGGAGCCCAAGGAAGTGCAGCGCGTGGGTTCCGCAATGGCGGCCCTGACGCATGTGACCCGCGAACAGATCGACGCGGTACTTGGGAGCTTCGCCGAGGCTGTGGAAAAGGAAACCTCCCTGGGGCTGGACGCCGAGGAATATGTAAGAAACACCCTGGTGGAAGCCTTTGGCGTCGAGAAGGCGGTGAGCCTCATCGACAGGATACTGACCAAGCCCAATTCCAAGGGCATCGAATCCCTGAAGTGGCTGGACCCGCGGGCCATTGCCGAGATCTTCCGTTTCGAACACCCCCAGATCGTGTCCATCGTCCTGTCCTACCTGGACAACGACCAGGCGGCGGAGGTACTCAAGCATTTTCCCGAGGAAAGGCGTGCGGATGTGCTCATGCGCATTGCCACCCTGGACGGCGTGCAACCCTCCGCCCTGCAGGAACTGGATGACATCCTGGAACGCCAGTACGCAGGCAGCTTCTCCCTGACCAGCCCGGCGTCCGGCGGCAAGGAGACGGCGGCCAACATTCTCAATTTCCTGGATGCCGAGGCGGAGCAGAAGATCACCCAGGCCATTCAGCAGGTCGATGAAGCTCTGGCGGAAGACATCCAGAACCTGATGTTCGTGTTCAGTAATCTCCTCGATGTGGATGACCGGGGCATCCAGACCCTGTTGCGGGAAGTGCCTTCCGACATTCTGCTGCTGGCCCTCAAGGGGGCCGATGAAGAGGTCAGGAACAAGATCTTCAAGAACATGTCCAAACGTGCGGCCGACATGCTGCGCGATGACCTGGAAGCCAAGGGACCGGTGCGCCTGAGTGAAGTCGAGGAAGCGCAGAAGGCCATCCTGGCTGTCGCCAAGCGCCTGGCCGACGAAGGTGAAATTGCCCTGGGCGGTTCCGGAGGTGATGAGTTTGTCTGATTCCCGCGCATTTCCCCACAGCGGGGTTCGTCCCTGGCAGGCGCCGTCTCTGGTGGCCGGTACGGAAGATGCCGGAGAAGGGGAGGACAGCATCGGTCTGCCCACGGCAGACCAGATCGAGGCCATGCACAGGGAAGCCCAGGAAGAGGGCTTTGCCCAGGGACTGAAGGAAGGGCTGGCTGCTGCACGGAGTCAGCTGGAGGCGAAGTTCCAACGGCTGGATTCCCTGATGGATTGTCTTTCCCGCCCTCTGGAACAGCTGGATGCCCGCGTGGAGCAGGAACTGCTGCTGCTGACGCTGGCCATTGCCAAGCAGCTCATCCGCAGGGAACTGAAGGCCGATCCCTCGCATATCGTCGGCGTCATCCGCATCGCGGTGGCGCAGCTGCCCGTATGCGACAACCGGGTGGTCATCGAGCTGCACCCAGAGGATGCCGCCCTGGTGCGGGATGCGCTCAATCTGGATGAAGAAAGCGAATCCAGCTGGCGCATCCGGGAAGTGCCTAGCCTGTCACGGGGAGGGTGCCGCATCGACGATGGTGAATCACATATAGACGCGACGGTGGAAACCCGCATCAATCAGGTTGCCGCCAGCCTGTTCGGCGGAGAAAGAGCGGTGGATCGTGAATGAGCAAGCTGCCTGAACGATGCAGGGTGTCCAGGTCAAAACGCTGGGAGCATCGCCTGGGAAAATACCGGGAGCAGGTTTCCAGGGCCTCCACCATGATCGTGGAGGGCAGGGTGAAGCGTGTAGTGGGACTGACCATCGAAGCCGTGGGTATTCATGCACCCATAGGAGCGCGCTGCCAGGTTCATACGGAACATTCGGTTGTGGAGTGCGAGGTGGTGGGCTTTGCCGGATCCAGCACCTATCTCATGCCCGCGGGAGACAGCCGCGGCCTGATGCCCAATGCCCGTGTGGTGCCGGGAGAAGCCTCCTATGACGCCCGGGTGGGTGACGGTCTCCTTGGTCGCGTCGTCGATGCATCGGGAAATCCCCTGGATGGCAAGGGAGGTATCGGCTACAGCAGCCGCAGGGCACTGCTGGGAACCAACATCAACCCATTGGAGCGCTGGCCCATAGACACGCCTCTGGATGTCGGGGTGCGCTCCATCAATGCGCTGCTCTCCGTGGGCCGGGGGCAGCGGATCGGTCTATTTGCCGGCAGTGGCGTGGGGAAGAGCGTGCTGCTTGGCATGATGACCAAATACACCGATGCGGACGTAGTGGTGGTTGGCCTGATTGGCGAACGTGGCCGGGAAGTGAAGGAGTTCGTGGAGAACATACTTGGCGATGAAGGCCGCCAGCGAGCGGTGGTGGTGGCCAGCCCGGCGGACAATCCCCCCTTGTTGCGCATGCATGGCGCCTGGCTGGCAACCTCCATCGCGGAGTACTACCGCGACCAGGGCAAGCACGTGCTGCTGCTCATGGATTCGCTGACCCGCTTCGCCCAGGCGCAACGTGAGATTGCCCTGGCCATTGGCGAGCCTCCTGCGACCAAAGGATATCCCCCGTCGGCCTTTGCCCGGCTTCCCCAACTGGTGGAGAGGGCAGGGAACGGGGAACAGGGGGGCGGTTCCATCACGGCCTTCTATACCGTCCTGGCCGAGGGAGACGATCAGAATGATCCGGTGGTGGATTCCGCCAGGGCGATTCTGGATGGTCATGTGGTTCTGTCCAGGGGTCTCGCTGAAGGCGGGCACTACCCGGCCATCGATGTGGAAGCATCGGTCAGCCGGGTGATGAATGACATCGTTTCGGCTGAGCATGTGGACGCAGCCAGACGCTTTCGCCAGCTGTACTCCACCTATCACAAGAACCAGGATCTGATCAGCGTGGGCGCCTACAAGCCCGGCAGCGATCCGCGGGTCGATGAAGCAATCGATTATTACCCCAGGCTGGTGCAATTCCTGCAACAGGATCGGACCATGGCCGTGAGCTTTGAACAGAGTTTCCAGCAGCTCCTGGCGGTGACGGATGCCCGGCAGGTGGGGAGCAATGACAAGGAGGATGAGGCGGCATGAAACATGATGGCCCTCTGAAAACCCTGGCCCGGGTCGTGGGGAATGAGGAAAGGGAAATGGCGCGCAGAATGGGTGACTGCCGTGTGAACATGGAAAAGGATGAGCAGCAGCTCATGTCTCTCATGCAGTACCGCGACCAGTACCTGGAGGCGTTTCATGGCACTGGCAGCTGCTGTCTCAGGCCAGCCCAGCTCCAGGATTACCGGGTTTTCCTGGCCCGCCTGGACCAGGCCATCGATCAGCAGCAACAGGCGTTGCAGCAAAGCCGCGCGGCCTTCGAGGAGCTGCAACTGCGGTGGCTCAAACTGCACGGAAAAAACAAGGCGCTGCAGAAACTCATCGACAAGCGACAGCTGCACAGCATGGCGGAACGTGCCCGCGGGGAACAGAAAGAGCTGGATGAACGGGCCGGCTGGATGTTCCAGAATCGAGGACCATCTTGATTGTTAAGGTCGGGCTCTTGCCCAAATTTTATCCGGAAACGCGATGATGGTACCGGGATCGGCGTTATCAACCCGGCACCAATATAGATGATGCTCAGCCGTGGTTGGCATCGATATTGCTGTATTGATGAACAGGCACAAACACCGATCGTGGGGCATGTGGATGGATTTTTCATTTATTGGACTTGGCGCATCGTTTTCCGCAGAAGGCGGCCTCAGCGCTGCTGATGGGCCGCTGGAATACAAGCTGCTGTTTTCCAGGGATGATTCGTTGAACGGGCAGAAGGCGGAAGGATTCGTGAATGTGTTCAAAAATGCCATGAGCGGCGAAGGAGCAAGCGGATTGTCTGAAGGGGAACTGCCGGTGGTTTTGCCGCTTGCCGGCAAGCTCTTGCCGGATTCCACGGATCTGGCCATGGAGAAAATGGATGTCCCGGCTGATTTTGCCGGTTTCGATGCACTTCCTTGCTGGCGGGATGGGGATGCCGAATCCATGCCGGAAGCATCGTTCTCCGGGATGTTCAACCCGTTCACGGCAGAGGCTTCACCCATCCAAGGTATTGATCGCCCGGTCGTTCTTCCAGGTGCTACATTGGCAACCAACGAGCGGCAGGCAAGCCGGACGCCTGTTGAGAACTCGATGAAGCTGGCCGGGGAACCAGCATCTCTGGCACAGCTTGACCTTGGACCTGAAGGACAGCGCCCGTCGTTGTCCCGGTCTTCGGCTGCACTTTCCGCCAAGGATGGCCTGTTGAGCGAAAGCCGGAAGGGGCTGTTTCCCAGTGATCCTGCCCCAGGGTCACATGATCTTCCGCGCATGCTGGGCAGCCGCCTTGGCGCAGCTGGGCCAGCGCCAGGCTGGCGGGAGGGCGGCATGCCGGGTGAAGATTCATCCGCTCGAATTTCCACAACGCAGCCCTTTGTGTCGCGCCAGGAGATCATAGCCGGGGAAACAGGTGGAAATTCGGGGCTGTTCTCCGCAACGGACAGGAAGGAGATACACCCGCAAATGGCGGCAGATCCCGTTCCAGCCAAAATCCGGCCGGGACGCAGCCGGGAAGACCGTCCCCTAAGTATTCATGAAAACCGGAAAGGGAAGGGCGCCGGCAGGTACCAGCCCAGTGTCGTGACCCATGGCGCAGAAGCCAGCCCGGCCCGGCCCACTGCCGAGGCGTTTCCCCGGCCTGCCATTGTGCTTGGGCCGGTTGGCGCCGCCCAGGCTGCTGTCAGCCGTTCGCGGCTTTCCCGGACAGCTGACGCAAACATCCAAGTCCTGCCCAGAGGCCGGGATAAAGGCGCAACCATGACCGGCAATCCATTCTTTCAGCTTCAGGGGCCGGAAAAAAACCTGGCGGAACCCGTGGTTCGTCCTGGGGCCATATCATCGAACACTGACAACCAGCCAGATGCTTCGCTCTCTGCCCTGGTATCGGAAGACAGGGACAGCGGCGGCCCTGTGATGGGAGCCCGGCAAGCCCCTGCGCAGGCAGCCGCCATGCCGGGTTCAGCTACAGCGGGCGTATTGCCGCGGCATACTGAGATAAATATTCCCCTGGGACATGCGGCCTGGGAACAGAGCCTGGCCAGGCAGCTGTTGCAGGCTGGCCAGGGTCAGCTGCGACAACTGCATATCAAGCTGAATCCGTCCAACCTGGGAAGCCTGGACATCAAACTGCAGGTGGATGGAGATGCGACAAACATTGCTTTCTCCAGTCAACATGCCGTGGTCAGAGAAGCCGTGGAAGCCAGTCTGCCCCGACTGAGGGAGATGCTCTCCGGCAGCGGCATCAATCTCGGTAACCTGGATGTGGGCGGCCAGGACACCGCCGGGGGACAGCAGGGTGACGCCCGGAGCGGCGGGTTATCCCCGGGAAACCTGTTTGCTGGTGGCGAGGACGAGCAGGGTGGCGTCATGGACAATGGCAGGCAATCCCGTAAAGGAAAGGAAGACAACCAGCTGCTCGACTATTACGTATAACACCCGCGACCGGCAGGACAGGCTTGTCCGCCAGGCGAAGCCGGCAGGTTTCCCCAGGCCCGGGCCCGTTGGCAAGGACTTTCGCGACCAATGCCGGGAAATGGACACAGGCCTGGGAAGGGCTGTCAAGGAACCGGCGTCATCCGTGACAAGAATCCAACACATGCTGATTCATTCCCGGCCGGCTCTGTCCTGCTTCGCCGGGGAAGCGCGGCCATGCGGTTTCCATTGCCGGGATGATGATGTGCTGGGCGGCATGGAAATATCAACATTATCAATTAATTATCATATTCCTGGGGGTGCCGGCGCCTTTTCCATGCCCATGGCGCGGCGTTCTCCAGCCATTCCCGCCTGACGCCAACATCCTTTTCCTTGAAATCATGAATCTGGCATGAGTCCTGCATCTTGGTTCCTGCAACTGTTTTTTCAGGAAGGACTGGCATGGCGAAAAAAGAAGACCTGGATCTGGATGTCGAGGGAAAAGGCAAGAAATCCTCAAAGCTGAAGCTCATCATCATTCTGCTCCTGGGGCTACTGGTGCTCGGGGGAGGTGGCGGCGCTGCCTGGTATTTCCTGGTGATCAAGGGAGACAGGGTGGCTGAGGCTGATGCAGGCATGGAAGCCGCCGGCGAACCCGCTGTTCAGAAGAAAAAAAATAAGGAGCCCCCGCTGTTTACCGGCCTGGACCCCGCTTTTGTCGTCAGTTTCAAGGATCAGAGCCAGGCCCGCTTCATGCAGCTGAGCGTGGAACTCATGTCCCGCGATCCTGAAGTGATCGAAGCCATCGATCAGTACAAGCCCATGCTGCGCAACAACCTGCTGCTGCTGTTCAGTTCACAGAAATTCGAGGACGTCATTACCCGGGAGGGCAAGGAAAGGCTGCTGGAGCAGTCCCTGGAAGAAGTGAACGACACCCTCAGTAATGAAGCCGGCATCGATGGTGTCGAGGCCGTGTATTTTACCGCCTTTGTGGCGCAGTAACTGCCATGACTGCCGAGAACCTGCTTTCCCAGGATGAAATCGACGCTCTGCTGGTGGGGGTGGAGCGCGGCGAGGTGGAAGCCGGCACCGGACTGCCATCGGCCAGCGCCGAGATACTGCCTTTCGATTTCAATGACCAGGAGTATCTACCCCGAAATCAGCTTCCGGTGCTGGATACCATACACCAGCGTTTTGTCCGGCATTTCACCATCAGCCTGTACCGGCTGCTCAAGCACACGCCAGTGATGGCCCTGGGTGAACCCCGGCTCATGAAGTATGCCGAGTATATGGACAGTCTGGATATGCCGTCGGGTATCAATCTCATCCGGGTGGATTCACTGGCAGGCAAGCTGTTGCTGGCCATGGACGCCAAGCTGGTGTTCATTGCCGTGGACAACTACTTCGGCGGTGACGGTCGTTTCCCCAGTGGCCGGGTGAGCGCGGAATTCACGCCCACCGAGCGCCGGGTCATCCAGCTCATCATCGACCTGGCTCTGGATGACCTTGGCAAGGCCTGGAGCCCTGTTGCTCCCCTGGAGTTCCGGTTCGACAAGCTGGAAACCAACCCCCATTTCGTGAATATCGCCACGCCTTCCGAACTGGTGGCCGTCACCAGTATCGAGATCGGCCTCGGCGGCGGTGGCGGCCTATTCGATCTGGCCATCCCCCTGAACATGCTGGAGCCCCTGAGGGAACAACTCGAGCCCGGCATGCCTTCCGCGGAAGAAAAAGGGGACCGGTCCTGGCTCGAGGCCCTGCAGGCGGATCTTCTCGAGGTGAAAGTGGACCTGGACAGCGTCCTGGTGGAGATTCCCATGACCCTGGGGGAGATTCTCAGGCTCCAGCCCGGGGATGTCATTCCCATGGACCTTGAAGAAAGCGTGAGCCTGCGGGCAGCCGGGGTGCCACTGCTTCAGGGGGCCTTCGGCGTGGCCAAGGGCAGAAACGCCATCAAGATACTGGAGCCGCTTTCTCGGATGCGGTCACAGGCAGAGATTCAAAGCACAGGAGTTGAAAATGAGTGAGCAAGCAGCCACAACCGCTGCGGAGCCTGAGGCGCCGCCAGAGATGGACATGCCTGCCCAGGCAGGGACCCATGACCAGGCTTCCCCAGCTGACACGGGAGAGGAAGAAGGGGGCGAAGCGGAAACCGGGGTAAAGGAACCGGCGTATCGCAGCGCGGAATTCGAAACCCTGGAGAATGATGTCGAACCCGAAGGGATAGAGCCGAACCTGGATGTCATCCTGAACATTCCGGTAACCCTGTCCATGCAGATAGGACGGACCCAGATGACCATAGAAGAGCTGATGCAGCTGAACCGCGGTTCCGTGGTCAAGCTGGATCGCATGGCAGGTGAACCCATGGATGTGCTGGTCAATGGCACCTTGATCGCCCACGGAGAGGTGGTGGTGGTCAACGAGAAATTTGGCATACGCCTGCTGGATGTCATCAGTCCCGCCGAGCGGGTAAAGAAACTGCGCTAGGCCGGGGTGGGTAACATGCAGCTGTTCTCCGCGCTGAAGACGACGGCAAGCGCCCCGCTGGAAAGTCTGGCTGGCCAGGGCCCTGCCGTTGTCGGCAGCGCCGGAATGGACATCGGCCAACAGCTGGTGCAGGTGCTGGGCAGCCTGGGCGTGGTGCTGGCGCTGGTTCTGGCCCTGGCCTGGCTAGCGAAGCGCCTGTCCCGTTCCAGGACCATCCAGACCCGGGGGTTGCGGCTGGTTGGCGGCATTTCCCTGGGGGCAAAGGAGCGTCTTGTTCTGATCCAGGTTGGCGAGCAGCAGCTTCTGGTCGGTGTGGCGCCGGGCTGTATCCAGACCCTGCACGTGCTGGAGCAGCCGCTGACCGGGGAGGCCCGGGCAATGCCGGGATTCTCTGAAAAGCTGTCTGAACTTCTGGAACAGGGACAGGGCAGGAAGAGCTGAGGTGAACTGGATGGGGGCTTTCATCACCGGCGGAAAGAGGGCTTCAGGCCACAGGAGGCTGTTCCTGTACGGAGGCCTCGCCTTTCTGCTGCTGTTCACCCAGGGCGCTGGCGCCCAGACCGGCTTCGCCGCGGTGACGGTGACGCCGGGGGCGGGCGGTGCCCAGACCTATACCGTCAGCATCCAGATTCTGCTGCTCATGACGGTGCTGAGCCTGTTGCCCGCCGCCCTGATCATGATGACGTCTTTCACGCGGGTAATCATCGTCCTGGCCATTCTGCGCCAGGCCCTGGGCACGGCCCAGACGCCTTCCAATCAGATTCTCATCGGGCTTTCCCTGTTCCTCTCCCTGTTCATCATGGCCCCGGTGTTCGAGACGGCCTATGACACGGGGCTGAAACCCTACCTGGACGAACAGATAGGCGCCGAACAGGCCCTGGAAAATGCCGCCGAACCCTTTCGCCGCTTCATGCTCGACCAGACCAGACAGGCGGACCTGCTCATGTTCACCCGAATTTCCGGACGCAGCAGCCTGCCGTCCCGTGATGAAGTGCCGTTTTCCCTGCTGCTTCCCTCCTTCGTCACCAGCGAGCTGAAGACGGCTTTTCAGATCGGTTTCCTGATTTTCCTTCCATTCCTGGTCATCGACCTGGTGGTGGCCAGCGTGCTCATGGCCATGGGCATGATGATGCTGTCGCCCATGATTATTTCCCTGCCGTTCAAGCTCATGCTGTTCGTGCTGGTGGATGGCTGGTCGCTGATCATGGGAACCCTGGCGTCCAGTTTCTATATGTAGGGAGGGCAGAGGGCATGCAATCAGTGAACGACGACAAGAGGCAGGGCGGCTCATGACGCCGGAAACCATTCTTGACGTGGGGCAGAATGCGCTGACGGTCACCATCATGCTGGCCGCACCCCTGCTGCTTTCGGCCCTTGTCATCGGTTTGCTCATCGGTGTCCTGCAGGCGGCCACGCAGATACAGGAGATGACTCTCAGCTTCATTCCCAAGCTCATGGTGCTGGTGCTGGCGCTGGTCATCGCTGGCCCCTGGATGCTGGGGCTGATCACCGATTTCACCATCCAGCTGTTCCACAGTATTCCGGACCTGGTTGGAGGCGGTTGAGCAGGATGTACCAGTTCAGTGGCGCGGAACTGATGAATACCACGGCGGGACTGCTGTGGCCCTTCATGCGCATCGGCGCCATGTTCGTCTCCGCCCCCATATTCTCGGCCTCCAGCCTTCCCCTCAGGGTGCGCATCCTGCTGGCGGTGCTCATCGCCTGGGTGCTGTTGCCGGTTCTGCCGCGGCCGCCGCAGGTGGACCTGATCAGCGGCGAGGCCTTTCTCATTGGTTGCTACCAGATCCTCATCGGGCTGGCCATGGGCTTCATTCTGCAACTGGTGTTCGCTGTGTTCATCGTCGCCGGGCAAAGCATTGCCATGGCCATGGGGCTGGGATTTGCTTCTGCCGTGGATCCCCAGAACGGTGTCCAGGTGCCTGTCGTCAGCCAGTTCCTGCTCATCATGGTGACCCTGCTTTTCCTTGCCCTGGACGGCCACCTCATCTTTCTGGACCTGATGGCGGAAAGTTTTCGCCTGTTGCCCGTGGGAACCCTGCATCCACCCGCGGATCAGCTCAAGGCGCTGGCCTATTGGGGAGCTTACATGTTTGCCGGTGGGCTTCTTGTGGCCTTGCCGGCGGTGGCCGGCCTGCTGCTGGTGAACATCGCCTTTGCTGTGGCATCGCGGGCTGCGCCCCAGCTAAACATCTTCGCCGTTGGTTTTCCGGTGATGATGATGGCGGGTTTCACCCTGCTGGTCCTCATTACCCCTTCACTCACAGATCATTTCGCCAGGATTCTGACGGATGCCCTGGGCATCATCAGGCGCCTGCTGAGCATGTAGCGGGGAGCTTGGCATGTCTGGCGGAAATTCCGAGGAACGCACGGAAAAACCCACACCCAAACGGCTGCGGGAAGCCAGGGAAAAAGGGCAGGTCGCCCGTTCCCGCGAGCTGAACGGTACCCTGATACTGATGATTTCGGCGCTGGGCCTCTGGGGTCTGGGATACCTGCTGATCGGTGACCTGGTCACCATCATGCGTGAGGGGCTGGTACTGGAGCGCGGCATGGCCATGGACCCCGTGGCGCTGGTGCAGCAGTTTGGCGCCCTGGTGGGCAGAGGCCTGAGGGGCCTGGTGCCTCTGTTCATCCTGCTGGTGCTGGCGGCGCTGGTGGGACCGGCCAGCATGGGTGGCATGGTGTTCAGCACCAAGGCCATCAGCTTCAAGGCGGAAAAAATCAATCCGGTAAAGGGCCTGGCACGGATTTTCTCGGCCAAGGGGCTGATGGAGCTGGTAAAGACCCTGGCCAAGTTTCTCCTGGTGGTGGCGGCCTCGGTGCTGTTGATCTGGTCACTGAGAGATGAGCTGCTGTTTCTCTCCCATGAGTCTTTGCATGCCGCCCTTGGTCATGTCGGGACGCTTCTTGCAAAGGCCTTCCTGCTGCTCAGTTCCGTGTTGATCCTGGTCGCCCTCGTCGATGTGCCCTTCCAGATTTACCAGCACAACAAGCAGTTGAAGATGTCCCTGAAGGAAATCAAGGACGAGAACAAGGAAACGGAAGGCAGGCCGGAGGTGAAGGGCAAGATACGGGCTTTGCAGAGGGAGATGTCGCAGCGGCGCATGATGGAGCGGGTGCCGGAAGCCGACGTGGTCATTACCAACCCCACCCACTACGCCGTCGCCCTGGCCTATGACAGGGATGCCGGCGGCGCGCCCCGGTTGCTGGCCAAGGGCGCGGACCTGGTGGCCCTGCGCATAAGGGAGATTGCGGGCGCACACGGCATCGCCGTGGTATCCGCGCCTCCCCTGGCGCGGGCCTTGTACGCCACCACGGAACTCGAGCAGGAGATTCCCGCGGAACTCTATGTGGCAGTCGCCCATGTGCTTGCCTACGTGTACCAGCTGAATGCAGCGCGGTCGCAGGGTGGAGAAGAGCCGGCTCCGCCCACGGACCTTCCCGTGCCGGATGAATTCAAATGAATACAGGGCCAATGTACTCACCAGGATATAGAACCGCGGAACCAACGCACAAGCAAAGGTAAGCAGGCATGCATACACAGGAATTCATGGGACATCTGAAAACATTGCACCGTCATGGTCTGGGCACGCCCCTGTTGCTGGTGGTCATGCTGTCGATGATGGTTCTGCCGCTGCCGCCTTTGGCGCTGGACCTGCTGTTCACTTTCAATATCGCCATCGCGCTGATGGTGATACTGGTGGTGCTCTACACCCACAGGCCCCTGGATTTTGCGGCTTTTCCCACGGTTCTGCTGGTGGCCACCCTGTTGCGCCTTGCTCTCAACGTGGCATCCACCCGGGTGGTGCTCCTGGAAGGTCACAATGGGGGGGATGCGGCAGGCAAGGTCATACAGGCGTTCGGGGAGTTCGTGGTTGGTGGCAACTATGCCGTGGGCCTCATCGTCTTTGCCATCATCACCATCATCAACTTCGTCGTCGTCACCAAGGGCGCCGGCAGGATTTCCGAGGTGAGCGCCAGATTCACCCTGGATGCCATGCCGGGCAAGCAGATGGCGGTGGATGCGGATCTGAATGCAGGGCTGATTACCCAGGACCAGGCAAAGGCCCGGCGGGAAGAGATCGCCAGCGAGGCAGATTTCTACGGGGCCATGGACGGCGCCAGCAAGTTCGTGCGTGGCGACGCCATTGCCGGCATTCTCATCCTGCTCATCAACGTCATCGGCGGCCTGGCCATAGGCATGGCGCAGCACGGCCTGGACTTTGCCCAGGCGGCACACAATTACGCGCTGCTGACCATCGGTGACGGCCTGGTCGCCCAGATTCCTTCCCTGGTTCTGTCCACGGCAGCCGCCATCATCGTGACCCGGGTCACAGCCGCCAGGGACATGGGACAGCAGATTGCGGACCAGCTGTTCAGCAATCCCAAGGCCCTGGTGGTTACTGCCGTGATCGTGGGCATACTGGGACTGGTGCCGGGTATGCCCAACCTGGTATTCCTGCTTCTCGCGGCTCTGCTCGCGGGAGCCGCCTGGTTGCTTCACGTCAAGCAGTCAATGCCTGCCGAGAAGGAGGACGAAGAACAAACAACTCCTTCCGCCGAAGGCGGTGAAGCGGAACTGAGCTGGGAGGAAGTCGCCCAGGTGGATACCGTCGGCCTCGAAGTGGGATACCGGCTGATTCCCCTGCTGGACAAGGAGCAGGGCGGACAATTGATGAACCGCATCCGGGGCGTGAGAAGGAAGCTCTCCCAGGAACTCGGTTTTCTCATTCCGGCAGTTCACATACGTGACAATCTGGAACTCGCGCCCAGCACCTATCGCATAACCCTCATGGGGGTACCCATGGGTGAAGCGGAGGTGTATCCGGACAGGGAACTGGCCATCAATCCAGGGCAGGTGTATGGCGTGCTGAAAGGAATTGACACCCGGGATCCGGCCTTCGGGCTGGAAGCCGTGTGGATCGATCCCTCCCTCAAGGATGAAGCGCAGACCCTCGGCTATACGGTGGTGGACACCAGCACGGTCATCGCCACCCATCTCAGCCATCTTCTCCAGCAGCATGCCCATGAGCTGTTGGGCTACGAGGAAGTTCAGCAACTGCTGGATATTCTGAAACGGCATTCTCCAAAACTCGTGGAAGACCTGGTGCCGAAACTGATTCCCCTGGGCACCCTGCTGAAGGTGCTGCAGAACCTGCTCTGGGAGGGCATTCCCATCCGGGACATGAGGACGATTGCTGAAACTTTGGCGGAGTATGGACGTGACAGTCAAAACGCTGACACATTGACGGCAGCGGTCAGGCGCGCCCTGTCCAGGCAAATATTCCAGAAAATCAATGGAATGAGTACAGAAGTTAAAGTTATTACTCTTGATCAGAAATTGGAACACATCTTGCAGCAGACAGTACAAGGCGCCCAGGGCGGCGGCATGGGAATGGAGCCGGGCATCATGGACCGGCTGATGACTGATGTGAAAGAGATCGTACAAGAAAGAGAAATGAATGGAGAAAGCGCCGTGCTGCTGGTCAGTCCGTCCCTGAGGCCTCTGCTCTCACGCCTGCTGCGCAGTTCGCTGCCGAGCCTGCATGTCGTCTCCTACGACGAAGTGCCGGACAACAGGCAGATCATGGTGACGGCCCATGTCGGACGTCAACTGGAGCAGGCGGTATGAGGATGATCTCCTGCCGGTATCCCGTGGGAAAACTTTCTTCCGGGTGCCGCTACAGAAAATAAGGTGCAATGGTCATGAAAATGAAACGGTATTTTGCTCCTGACATGCGTCAGGCCATTCGCAGGGTCAGGGAAGACCAGGGGCCCAATGCGGTGATCCTGTCCAACCGGCGGGTTGCCGGCGGGGTGGAAATCATTGCCGCCCTCGACTATGACGAAGCCCTGGTCAACCAGGCCCTGGGAGCCTGCGAAAACAGCGCAGCCGTCCCGGAGACGCCGCGGGGCGCCGAACAGGTCTTCCGAGACGGAGAAGCGGGCCAGTCCGTCGGTGGATCTGCCATGGAAAGCATCCGCGATGATCTCAAGGCCCTGCGGGATCTCTTGGAAGCCCCTCTGCTGCAGTTCGGCTGGGGAGAGATGCGCAAGGTTCAGCCCTGGCGGGCCAATCTGCTGAAACGTCTCATGACGCTCGGTCTGGATGCTGTCCTGTGCCGGGACATCGTGGACAAGGTCGTGGACTGCGGGCAGATGGACAATGGTTGGGCCGCTTCTTTGAAGCTGCTGGCGGAAATGTTGCCCGTGGCCGATGACGATATTTTGTCGGAGGGCGGGGTAATCGCCCTGGTGGGCTCCACCGGAGTGGGCAAGACGACGACCGTCGCCAAGCTGGCGGCCCGTTTTGCCCTGCGTCACGGACGCCGCCATGTGGCGCTCATCACTACTGACAGCTACCGCATCGGTGCTCATGAACAGCTGCGTACCTACGGGCGCATTCTGGGCATTCCCGTGCAGACGGCGGGAGACCGGGACGAATTGGCAGCCGCCCTGAATCATGCCCGGGACAGGAAGCTGGTATTGATTGACACCGCCGGCGTCAGCCAGCGGGACATGCATCTCACGGAAAAACTTGCCAGCCTGAGTACCGAGGGGCAGGGCATACGCAACTACCTGGTGCTTTCCGCCACCGGCCAGGCCCAGGTGCAGAATGAAGTGATCCGGTCCTTCCGCAAGGCGGGTCTGCACCGCTGCATTCTGACCAAGATCGATGAAGCTGGCAGCCTGGGAGGCACCCTGGCGACACTGGCGCGACATGGCCTGCCGGCGGCCTATGTCAGTGACGGACAACAGGTGCCTGACGATCTTCATCCCGCCCGCGCGGAAAAACTGGTCAAACATGCCGTGGAACTGATGCAGCGGCATCAGGAAACGCTCACAGAAGATGCGCTGGCATTCAACTTCGGAGGACTTGTGGCAAATGCTCATGTATGAAACGGCACTGACAAAGGAAAGGCCCGGCGACCAGGCCATGGGATTGAGGAGGATGAAACGGCCTCGACCGGTGAAGGTGATTGCCGTCACCGGGGGCAAGGGCGGTGTAGGCAAGACCAATGTGGCGGTAAACCTGTCGCTGGCCCTGTCCGGCATGGGCAATGAAGTCATGTTGCTGGATGCCGACTTTGGCCTGGCCAACGTGGATGTGCAACTGGGGCTCAGTCCTGAATACGATCTCTCGCATCTCATCTCGGGAGAAAGAAACCTCGAGGAGATCATCATCCGGGGCCCCGGGGGAATCAAGATCATTCCTGCCTCCTCTGGCATTTCACGCATGGCAGATCTGACGCAGGCGGAACGCGCGGGAATCATCCATGCCTTCAGCGAACTCAGCTGGGATGTCGATTACCTGGTGGTGGACACATCCGCGGGAATATCGGATTCAGTCATCAGCTTCTGCAAGGCGTCCCATGAAATCGTGGTGGTGGTATGCGACGAACCGGCTTCCATCACCGATGCCTATGCGCTGATCAAGGTCATGAATCGCGAACACGGCGTGGATCATTTCCACGTCCTGGCCAACATGGTGTATTCGAACCGGCAGGGAACCGAGCTGTACAACAAGCTGGCGCTGGCGGCGAATCATTTCCTGGACGCCACCTTGAGTTTTCTCGGCATCGTTCCCCAGGATGAGCGGCTCAGGCAGGCCGTGCAGAAACAGAAGGCGGTTCTCGCCCTGTATCCAAGCAGCCCGTCATCGGGGGCGTTCCGCAAGATTGCCGGAAACGTGGAACGGTGGCCGGGGGTTCGCAAAGCCGGCGGGCAGCTGGAGTTTTTCGTCGAACGTCTTGTCAATAACGCGAGCGAAGCAGGCGGGTTGGAACCATGAACATGGCTGCTGTGTATCAGAAAGCTTCAGAGCAGCTGGACTACGAAGAAACCGTCACCAAGCACGCGCCACTGGTCAAGCGCGTGGCCTATCACCTCATGGCCCGCATGCCCTCCAGCGTGCAGATAGACGATCTGATCCAGGCGGGCATGATCGGTCTTCTCGAGGCCATCAACAACTATGATGCGTCCAAGGGGGCCAGTTTCGAAACTTATGCACGCATCAGGATCCGCGGCTCCATGATAGATGAAGTACGGCGAGGCGACTGGACGCCTCGGTCTGTCTATCACAAAGCCAGAAAACTGGCCGAGGCCATGCGCGCTGTTGAAAACCGTGAACAGCGGCCGGCCCGTGACGAGGAAGTCGCGGCGGAGCTGGGGCTGGATCTGGCGTCCTACAACAAGATCCTGGCAGATACCAATGGCTGCCATGTGCTCAGTTACGACGATCTGTCCGTGGACAGCTGGGGACATGATGACCAAGAGGGCAGCGAAGAAGCCGGACTGCTCCCGGAACTGCAGAAGAACCTGTTCAAGGAGGGCTTGTCCGAGGCCATCGCCAATCTGCCGGAGCGTGAGAAGCTGGTGCTTTCGCTCTACTACGACGATGAATTCAACCTTCGGGAGATCGGTGAAGTGCTGGGCGTCACCGAAGCCAGGGTCTGCCAGATTCATGCCCAGGCACTCACCCGGCTCCGCTCCAGAATGCGAGACTGGGTAGAGGACGATCCGGAATAGCCGCGGGCTGGGTCAATGGTTGCCATTCCCCAGGAAAAATGTCGTAAAAGCCCTTTCCTGGGCTTTCACGACTCGGAATCGGAGAGGTGCGATTTTCCGATTGGCCCATTTTCAATGGCTTACAGCCATCGAAAATGACGATGCAGCCTTGCATCGCGGAGGTTGTCGCCTTTTGCGACACCCTCCCAGGAGGACAGATGCCCGACAACAGGATCAAGCCGTTGTTCCCCGTATGGCCGGTGGCTGCGGTGATGCCAGCGGGAAAACGGGAGGAGCACCGGAACACGCCCGACGTGAAACCCGGCCGGAAACAGGACAAGCGTGGTTCTGATCCTGGGCCGAACGGCAAACAGCACATCGATATCTACGCTTGAGGGAAGGATATATGTTCAGGAAAGAAACCAGTACCCGGGTGCAGGAGTCCGCTCAGGTTTTTACATCACCCGTATCCCCTTACCAGGCACTGCAAGACGCGGATGATGCTGCTCCAGAAAGTGAAATGGATTTGAGCGAAGACAGTGTGGACTTCCATTCGTTGCTCAGTCATGTTTCCGGGGATGCCCATGAAGAGAGCGTGGCGCGGACTTCCGATTCCGGCGCCGCTCAGAAGAACCTCAATATCAGCAGTATCATTACCAAAATCCGGGATGAGGGACCGGCTGGGTCACGGCTGGATGAAAGGCCCCTGTCTGGTGGAAGGCCGGAGGCCAGACGACATCATGAAGGGGATGCCAGCGCCCGGAAGTCAGAATCCGGCAGCGCAGCCGGGGAATCGGCGAAGAGCCTGCCACCAACGGCAGAGGAAGTCACCCAGCTTGCCAGGGCAGCGGCCGAGGAGTTGCTGGCGGCCCGCTTCGAGGCAGCGAAACCGGAAAAGGTGAATCGGACCCGGTGGCTGTTTCCGGCACTGTTCCTGTGCCTGCTCGCGGCCGGGGGATACGTTTTGTACAAGCTCGGTAGCGAACTGGCCCTGGCCAAGGCAGGCATCGTCCAGCTCAGCACCCGACTGGCAAAGGCCGAGGAAACCATGAGCGGTCTTCGTCGCCAGGTATCGGCCAACGCCAGCCACATCCAGGCAGCGTATACCCCGGAGAAACTGCAGGAGGAAATGGCGGCATACCGGCAACAGATGCAGGAGGCATTGGACCTGCGCCTGGATCTCATGGCGCTTTCCACGGTGCCGGTTTCCAGCCGGGGGGAGGGTAACGATAGCCCCCGAAACCCAAGTACGGCTCCGCAGGAGTCGAAGGCGCCGCAAAGCGTTTCCCGGAGCCCGTCCGTGCAAGAAAGGCCACGGGAAGAAAAAGCCCAAAGGGCGCCCAGGGGTAATTGGAATGTCTATCTTGCTTCCTATGGAACTGAACGTCATGCGAGAAAAGCGCTGGAAAAGTATGTTCATAAGGTGCCAGAAGCAAGAGTGCAGCCAGCCTGGGTTCGGGGGAAGAAGGTATTTCGCGTCACCGTGCCGGGCTTTGCCGGGAAGAAAGAAGCGAGTCGTTATCTTGCGCAAATCCGTATGGAACCCGGTCTGGAAGGCAGCTGGATAGGACGTGGCGCTGCTCCCTGATTCCCCCAACAAAGCCCTTCATGAACTTTTCCTGCCTTGCCAGGCAAGGCTTGTTCCGGGGAGTCTTTGCCGAATCGGACAGGTGGCAAATGCCAACTGGATCACAATCGAGAGCGCAACAAACTGTTGAAAAACGCCGTTTTTCGACAGCCTGTGTGTAGCACAAGGATGGGCCACCATTTTCACTGGCTGTAAGCCATTGAAAATGAAGGAGGCGGGAAACCGCACTTTCTGCTTCGTGGTTGAAAAAGTCCAGGGAAGGACTTTTTCAACATCCTGTTAAAGATATCCCGCCAGATGCCGAACAGTCTCTGTAAGGAAACTGAAAGGAGTATTGACATGAAATGGCATCACACCCCAACCCCCGGATCTGGCTCACTTGAGAAAACCCTTGTCTGCCATTGCCTGGAATCATCGATTGTTCCTCGACGGCCTGTTGGGGCGCTGAGCCTGTTGCTGGCCCTGGTGATGACCAGTGCCTGCGCATCGAAGATCCCCGCCAATCAGTGGACGCGAACTGCCGCAAGCCATTACCCGGGGATGACGGATATCCATCAGGAAGTGAATGTTATCGAAGGTATCTACCAGGGACAGAAGATTTCCGGTTATATCGATCAGAACGATCAGTGGGTGGAACTCAGCCGGCGTCCGGTAAAGGCCGTGGATGCTGCCGAAGCCGGCCAGATTGCCGACGTGTTAACCACGGGTATCGGCCTGTCGAATGGGCTGTCCGAATCCAACCCCCTGGGCGTGGGAATACTGCCGCTGAAGTTTGCTCTCAACTACTACGCAGAAAATCAGGGTGTGAGGGAGTGCGGTCAGATCAAATCTTTGCTGTCAGCTACTGGCTGGGGAGCTGCGGCAGCCAACATCATAACCATATCGGCAGGCGCCTTCACTGGAGGCAGTGCAGCGGCCGGTCTCCTGGTTGGCACCCTGGCCTGGAACCAGTTCCCCGGTACCGATGGCTGCACCCTATGGTTGGGGCAGCCAGTGGAAACGGGCACGCTCTGAAATCCCGCTAATATCCCGGGCAGGCCTGTACCGGGAAGGAGCAGATTTCTATTTCATTTCGATTCTATTGTGGAATGCCATTCATATAAAATATGAATTTGTTTTATTAAATAGAGAATAGTAGGCTGTCTTCCTCCAAGAAATCCGTGAGACAGCAGGCATGACCGCCAGAACCCTCTATGACAAGCTGTGGGACGCCCATGTGGTGCGTACCGATGACCACGGCACCAGTCTTATCTATATAGACAGGCAGTTGGTGCATGAAGTGACTTCGCCCCAGGCCTTCGAGGGTCTGCGTCTTGCCGGGCGCAAACCCTGGCGGGTCAGCGCCAACCTGGCCACGCCGGATCACAATGTCCCCACCAATCCGGAAGATCGCCATGGTGGTGTGGAAGCCATCCATGATCCGGTATCCCGCCTGCAGGTGGAAACCCTGGACCGGAACTGTGAGGAATTCGGCATTCCCGAGTTTCACATCAACGATCCCCGTCAGGGCATCGTGCATGTGGTGGGCCCGGAGCAGGGCGCCACCCTGCCGGGCATGACCGTGGTTTGCGGCGATTCCCACACCGCCACTCATGGCGCCTTTGGCGCCCTGGCCTTTGGCATCGGCACCTCAGAAGTGGAGCATGTGCTGGCCACCCAGTGCCTGATCCAGAAGAAGAGCAAAGCCATGCTCATCGAGGTGCAGGGCAAAGTTGGTCCTGGCGTCACCGCCAAGGACATCGTGCTGGCCATCATTGGCAAAATCGGCACGGCAGGCGGTACAGGTTACGCCATCGAGTTTGCCGGTGAAGCCATCCGTGATCTGTCCATGGAAGGGCGCATGACCGTGTGCAATATGGCCATAGAGGCCGGCGCCCGGGCAGGCTTCGTGGCGGTGGACGACAAGACCATCGACTATGTGAAAGGGCGGCCTTTCGCGCCATCCGGCGAGCTTTGGGAAAAGGCCGTGGCCAGCTGGCGGGATCTGCATTCCGATGAAGGCGCAAGGTTCGATGAAGTGGTAGTGCTGGATGCATCGGAAATCCAGCCCCAGGTGACCTGGGGCACGTCCCCGGAAATGGTGGTGGGCGTGAACGACCGGGTGCCCGACCCCGATAACGAAGCTGATGAAGTGCGCGCCAATGGCATGCGCCGGGCGCTGGAATACATGGGACTGAAAGCCGGCACCCCCATCACCGACATCCGGGTGGACAAGGTTTTCATCGGCTCCTGCACCAATTCCCGCATCGAGGATCTGCGTGCCGCCGCCGAAGTGGCCAGGGGCCGCAAGGTGGCGGACAACATCAGGCAGGCCCTGGTGGTGCCCGGCTCTGGCCTGGTGAAGAAGCAGGCGGAAGCAGAAGGGCTGGACAAAATTTTTGTCGAGGCCGGTTTCGAATGGCGTGAGCCGGGCTGTTCCATGTGCCTGGCCATGAATGCCGACCGCCTGGAGCCAGGGGAGCGCTGTGCTTCCACCTCCAACCGCAACTTTGAAGGCCGGCAGGGCATTGGTGGACGCACCCACCTGGTCAGCCCCGCCATGGCTGCCGCAGCGGCCGTTGCCGGTCATTTCGTCGATGTGAGGGATTTCTGAGATGGACAAATTCGAGACATTCAAAGGCATCGTCTGCCCCCTGGACCGGGCCAACGTGGACACCGACGCCATCATTCCCAAGCAGTTTCTCAAATCCATCAAGCGCACCGGCTTTGGCCCCAACCTGTTCGATGAATGGCGCTATCTGGATCATGGTGAGCCCGGCATGGACCCGGCCAGCCGCCAGCCCAACCCGGACTTCGTGCTCAACGATCCGCGTTACCAGGGCGCCAGTATTTTGCTGGCGCGCAAGAACTTCGGCTGTGGCTCCTCCCGGGAGCACGCCCCCTGGGCCTTGCTGGATTACGGCTTCAAAGTCATCATCGCCCCCAGTTTCGCGGACATTTTCTATAACAACTGCTTCAAGAACGGCATCCTGCCCATCGTGCTGGATGAGGACATTGTCGATGAGTTGTTCCAGAAATCCGGCGGCGAGCAGGCCCTGGAAATCACCGTGGACCTGGAAAACCAGAAGCTGGTGCTGGCAGACGGCGCGGAGATTCCTTTCGAGGTGGACAGCTTCCGCAAGCACTGCCTGCTGGAAGGCCTGGACGATATTGGCCTGACCCTGCAGCATGTGGACGAGATTCGCGCCTATGAGGAACGGCGCAAGCAGGAAGCCCCCTGGTTGTTTACCGCACCGGATTGAGCGCAGGTCGGGCTTCAGCCCGGCTTCGATACCTGGAACAGCGCATATCAGTCGGGCCGAAGCCCGAGCTATGAGGTAACTGAAACCATGAGCAAGAAAATTCTGATTCTTCCCGGCGACGGCATAGGCCCGGAAATCGTCAACCAGGCCGTAAAGGTGCTGGACAAGCTGGCGGGCGAGGGCCTGGATATCGAACTGGATGAGGCCCTGGTGGGCGGCGCGGCCATCGACGCCACCGGCGGCCCCCTGCCGGATGCCACCATGGATCTGGCCAGGGAAGCCGATGCCGTTCTCCTGGGCGCCGTGGGTGGCTACAAATGGGAATCCCTGGATATCTCCATCCGCCCGGAGAAGGGCCTGCTGGGCCTGCGTGCCGGCCTGAACCTGTTTGCCAACCTGCGCCCGGCCATTCTATATCCCCAGCTTGCCGAGGCTTCCACCCTCAAGCCCGAGGTAGTATCCGGCCTGGACATCATGATCGTGCGCGAACTCACCGGCGGTATCTATTTCGGTCAGCCCCGCGGGGTGCGGGAACTGGACAGCGGCGAGAAAGAAGGCTTCAACACCCTGGTCTATCGGGAAAGCGAGATCGAGCGCATCGTGCGCGTGGCCGGGGACATCGCCCGCAAGCGCGACAGCCGGGTCTGTTCCGTGGACAAGGCCAATGTGCTGGAATGCACCGAGCTGTGGCGGGACGTGGCCACCCGGGTCATGGAAAAGGACTACAGCGACGTGGAACTGAGCCATATGTACGTGGACAATGCCGCCATGCAGCTGGTGCGCGCGCCCAAGCAGTTCGATGTCATGGTCACCACCAATATGTTCGGCGACATCCTGTCCGATTGCGCCGCCATGCTCACGGGCTCCATCGGCATGCTGCCGTCGGCTTCCCTGGATGAGAATGGCAAGGGCATGTACGAGCCCATCCACGGCTCCGCCCCGGACATTGCCGGCCAGAACAAGGCCAATCCCCTGGCCACCATTCTGTCCGTGGCCATGATGTTGCGCTACTCTCTGGATGAGAGCGGCATGGCCGAACGGATAGAGGCGGCGGTGAACCAGGTGCTGGACGATGGCCTGCGCACCCCGGACATCATGGCCGACGGCATGAAAGAGGTCAGTACCGAGGAAATGGGCGACGCCGTGGTGGCCGCCCTGTAGGTCGGGCTTCAGCCCGACAAATACCTTTCGATTAAGGCTTGGTTGTCGGGCTGAAGCCCGACCTACACTATCCAAATACAGCAGGACAAGATGATGAAAAGAGTAGGTTTCGTAGGCTGGCGCGGCATGGTGGGTTCCGTCCTCATGCAGCGCATGCGCGAGGAAAATGATTTCGACGCCATCGAGGAGCCGGTGTTCTTCACCACCTCCCAGGCCGGGCAGAAGGGGCCGGACATTGGCAAGGACATTCCCCTGCTGAAAGACGCCACCGACATCGAAGAGCTGAAAAAGATGGAAGTCATCGTCACCTGCCAGGGCGGCGACTACACCAAACAGGTGTTTGCCGATCTGCGCGCCAGTGGCTGGAACGGCTACTGGATCGATGCGGCATCCACCCTGCGCATGGCCGATCACACGGTCATCGTGCTGGATCCCGTGAACATGAACGTCATCCAGGACGCCATCGCCAGGGGCACCAGGGATTTCATCGGCGGCAACTGCACCGTCAGCCTCATGCTCATGGGCCTGGGCGGTCTGTTCCAGAATGACCTGGTGGAATGGATGAGCGCCATGACCTACCAGGCGGCCTCCGGCGCCGGGGCGCGCAACATGCGGGAACTCCTGTCCCAGATGGGCGCCCTGGAAACCAGCGTTCATGAGTTGCTGGCCGATCCGGCCTCCGCCATTCTGGACATCGACCGCAAGGTGACCGAAACCATGCGTTCCGGCAGCTTTCCCACGGAGCAGTTCGGCGTGCCCCTGGCAGGCAGCCTGATTCCCTGGATCGATGTGAAGCTGGACAACGGCCAGAGCAAGGAGGAATGGAAAGGGCAGGTGGAAACCAACAAGATCCTGGGGCGTTCCGAGAATCCCGTGCCCATCGATGGTCTGTGCGTGCGTATCGGCGCCATGCGCAGCCATTCCCAGGCCCTCACCATCAAGCTGAAGAAAGATGTGCCCCTGGATGAGATCGAGGCCATGCTGGACGAGGCCAACCCCTGGTCCCGGGTGATTCCCAATGAGCGTGACATCACCGCCACCGAACTGACACCGGCGAAAGTCACGGGTACTCTGGAAGTGCCCGTGGGAAGACTGCGTAAAATGAACATGGGGACGGAATACTTGTCGGCATTCACTGTGGGTGACCAGCTGCTCTGGGGGGCCGCCGAACCCTTGAGACGTATGTTGATGATCCTTTTGCGGGAATGAAGCGTGAAATACCGCAAATTGTTTACCTGCAAATCGGCGTCAGACCGAGTTTTGTTTGGTAAAAATTACGGTGTACGCTATAGTTAGCATTGAATCGTTATAAATACTCTGAGATTTGCTGTACTAAAGATCGAGAGGGGTTTTCCCCGGCGTTTCCGCAAAGACGGGTAAAGGCTCGTCTTGTGGCCGGAAAGAGGGGGTAAACACGGCCGACGGCAGCATCAGGTATGAGATGTAATTAGACTTGGATATCACGGGATCGGGTTCACCAACGCTTCGATAATGAAGCTGGAAGATCCTGAAGTACTCGGCGGCAATCTCTGGGAGGGAATATGGTCCGCAAACTGGCACTCGCAGTTTCACTCGCAATGGGCACGCTGCCCATGTCTGTATACGCACTGGGCCTGGGTGGAATGACCACTCATTCGGCGCTGAACGAAAAATTCAAAGCCGATATCGAGCTGATCTCGGTAAAGAAGGGGCAACTCGATACCTTGAAGGCCTCCCTGGCGCCAGCTGATGTATTCAATCGCATGGGCGTGGAGCGTACAATCTTTCTTACACGCCTGAAATTTCGTCCCATGCGTCTCAAGGATGGCCGCGCCGTCATACGGGTGACCAGTTCCGACCCCATTCGAGAGCCTTTCCTTGATTTCTTCATCAAGCTGGACTGGCCCAACGGCCAGGCCGTGAAAGAATACACCGCGCTGCTGGACCCGCCATCACTGACGAAGCGGCGCGCTGCCAAGATCAGAGCCGCCAAGGCGCAGGCGGCCGCGAAGCAGTCTTCATCGTCTGCAGAATCCACCAAGGCCGGGGCATCCAGCCGTCCCCGGCGTACCGCTACCGATGGCGAGTACGGTCCCGTGGCGACCAATGAAACCCTGTGGGAAATTGCCGATGATCTGCGTCCGGAGGGCATTTCCATCCACCAGATGATGATGGCCATGTACCAGGCCAATCCACAGGCATTCGTCAACAACAACATCAACCTGCTGAAAAAGGGACAGGTGCTCAAGGTTCCTACAGCAGAAGAAATCACCATCGGACGCAGTGAGGCGGTTGCCGCATTCCAGGAAGCGACTGCCGGGGGCACTTCCTCAGCCACAGAGGCGCCAGCTGCCGCCGAATCGCCGGCGGAAGGGAATCCGGCTGCCACGGAAGAGGCACCGGTTGCCGAGGAAGAGCAAGTGCAGCTCAAGATTGCCGGTGTCGTGGAAACCGAGAGTGATACCGAAGGAAAGGCCGTATCCGACCTGGATGTCGAGAAGGGCAGCGCGGATCTGCACCAGCAAATGCTGCTCCTGGAAGAACAGGCAGAAAGCGCACGGCAGGAAGCCGCCCAGATGCGCAGCCAAGTGGAAGACCTGCGTCAGCAGCTGGATGATGCCAAGCGTCTGCTGGAACTCAAGGACGAGGAACTGGCCCGCCTGCAGGAAGGCCTGAGTCAGGTCAATGAGGCAGAAGCCACGGCGGAGAGCGTGCTTACCGAAGTCGAAGAAGGCGAAGCAGAAACCGGAGCCGAGGACATGTCCGGTGAAACAGAACCGGCGGTAGAAACTGAAACCGGGGAAATGGAAACCGGGGTTGTCGATACGGAAAATGAAATTTCGGAACCCGCCGCTGCAGGTGAGGAGACGGGGGAAACTGGGGCCGAGGCGGAAATGCCCGCCGAAGAGCCTGAGCCCGCGGTAGAACAACCCGTTGAACCAGAACCGACCGCCGAGGAACAGTCTTCCGTTGAGTCCGAACCCGCACCGCCGGCTGAAAAAGAGGCGTCTGCTCCCGCGCCAGCGCCCGCTTCCGAGCCTTCCATCATGGAAGATCCCATCGCCTGGGCGGGTAACAATATGATGATCACAGGGGGTGCTGCCGGCGCAATACTCCTTGGCCTTGGGGCGTTTTTCCTGAACCGGCGCAGGAAGGAGCAAGCGGGGGCTGCAGCGCTCGCCTCCGATATGGCGGGGTCCTTGGGCCAGGAGAGCATCCTGATGGAAGAGGAGTCCAGTCTTGCGGATACAGTGGCGGATCACATGGCCGCCGGCAATATCGGCGACACGTCCTTCCTCAGCGAGTATTCCACGGAGGAATTCAAGGGCCTGCAGGAAGACACGGCGGAAGTCGATCCGGTTTCCGAGGCCGATGTATACATCGCCTACGGCCGCTATCAGCAGGCTGAAGAAATCCTGCAGGAGGCCATGCAATCCGGCAATAACAGCGCTGCGGTCAAGTACAAGATGCTGGAAGTGTACTACGCCACCCAGAAAAAGGATCAATTCAACGCCCTTGCGGAAGAAATGGTCAATAACGGCCAGTACGAGGAAGATCCCAAGGCCTGGGAGCACATCCAGACCATGGGGAGGGACCTGGACAAGACCAATCCCCTGTTTGCCACTGGCGCCTCTGCTGCAGAGGCCGCTACTACTATGGATACCGCCAGCAGTGCAGGCGAAGACAGCGAACTGTCTCTGGATCTGAGTACCCTGGCCGAAGAAGTGGATTCTGCCCTCAGTGCGGACAGCGAACCCATGGAAGGTCTGAGTGAGCTGGAAATGGATTTCGACAAACTGGATACCGATGACGGCTCCGCTGCTGCGGACGACCGCGCAGCCCAGACGGATTCCGTGCTGGAAGAGGTGAACAAGGATGACCTGGTGCTGGGCGAAACCGAGCTGCACACCGAGCTGCTGGATGTCGGTGACGTGGGTGATATCGAGGTTGGCACGACAAACCTCGATGAGGCGCTGGCCGATCTTTCCGGTGATCTGGAAGGCGTCATGGCCGATTCCCAGATCCTGGATGAGCCTCTCGATCTGGAAGATGAACGTTTTTCCAGCCTGGAAGGGGATATGGCGTCTGACAGCCAGGTTTCCGGCCCGGAAGGCGATCTCAATGTGTCTCAGGGCAAGGAAGATGATTCCATCATCGGTGATGAAGTGGAAACCAAGCTGGAACTGGCCCGGGCCTTCATGGAAATCGGTGATGCGGATGGCGCTCGCGGTATCCTCCAGGAAGTCGAGGAAGATGGCACGCCGAAGCAGAAGGAGACGGCATCAGAGTTGCTGAGCCAACTCAAGGAGTAGTTTTGCCCTCCTTAATTTACGACGAAAGGGCGCTTCGGCGCCCTTGTCTATTCTTGACCCGGCGACTAAATATCTCGTCCTCAGCCGCCCTGTCTGCGCGGGTGGCAAGGCATCAACGCGCCGCTGTAGCCGCTCTACAGCAAGGGTTGATGGTGAATCGCGTAGCGCGAGAAGGCCCCC
>JALVNE010000186.1 GCA_027026755.1 Sedimenticola sp.
CCAATAACTGATATTTCTCCAATTGTTCGTGAGCATGCGCCCTATTTTCATGATCTGTTTCAGAATAAATCTCAAGTTCGCCATTTTGACAACTATTTGACCGGATTGATTACACTGGACAACAAAACGATGAGCAATATCGCTCGTTGCATTTTGGATAGCGCTGACAAAACAAACCTGTCCCGCTTCTTCACTGACGCAAAATGGAATGCCGAAGATGTGAACGCAGCTCGTCTTGAATATATGTTAGCACAAACGGAAGGTAAGCGACGCAAAGCAAAGGATAGCGTGCTGTCTATTGACGATACCATGTGTGAACATGTGGGCAATCTCTTTGAATACGTGGATAAGCATTACAATCACACAGATGGAACCTATCCGACAGCTCATAATTTAGTAACCTCCCATTTTGTCAGTGGCGCCGTCCGTTTTCCAGTTGATTATCGTCTGTATCGGCGATACGAAGAATTCACACAATGGGAAACATACGTTGCCCGGCATTTCCCCAATGAGGTTATTCCCAAAAAGAAGAAAGAACGAGCCAGCTTTCGTAGACGGGTTGAACCGACATTGTTGAACGACCCCGAATTTTTGGCTTTACACCAGGCGTTCCAGACGAAAATCACTATAGCCGTTGAGTTGGTTGAGCAGGCAATAGCTCATGAGATACCGTTTGACACCGTTTTGTTCGATAGTTGGTTTCTGTCGCGGGAGTTAACAGCTATCCTGAAAAAGCATAACAAGAATTGGATCAGCATCCTCAAGAGCAATCGCAATGTGCTAACATCCAGTTTCACCCTGAAAGATGCCGATGGTCAACCGATTCAATTTGAAAAGTCCAAAATTCAACTAAAAGAACTCGTGTCCCTCATCCCGCCAAGCGCATTCAAGCCGTTGGAGGTTGAAGGAACGACCTATTACTGCTTTACTAAAAATCTGCTTTTGCCTTCATTGGGCAAAGTGCGCCTTGTGATCAGCTTTGACAACCCGGAGTGTCAAGGTAATTTTGTTGCTTTGGTGACCAACCATCTCAGTTGGAATGCCAAAAAGATTATAGCCACTTACTTGCTTCGTTGGCCTATTGAGACTTTTTACCAGGACTGCAAGCAACTGCTTGGTCTTGACGATTATCGCATGCGACGCGCTCCCGCCATTGGAAAACATTGGTCTTTGGTGTTCGTGGCGTACTCGTTCTTGCATCTAGCCAGTTTGCCTAACTCACAGTGTAAAAACGCACAGTCTCCCATCAAATCCATTGGACAGGTCGTTCGTCAGCAACAACAGGCCGCAATCGAGCAACTCATCTTGTATGCTCATCAGTTACTCCAGTCTGGTCAGCAAGCCGCTGAAGTATTTGAATCTCTGTTTAAAAAACAGATGCCTATGCCCATTCTTACCGGATGAAACACATATTGACCTATCTGTCAAGTACTAAATTCACAACACTCGAGT
>JALVNE010000187.1 GCA_027026755.1 Sedimenticola sp.
TCTTTACCCTCCACTTGCAAAAGATTTATGGCGTTTTGTATCTTCTCTTTTGTTCGGCTCTGCAATATCGCCCTTGCCCGCTTTGCACTCTCCCGCTTCTTCTCACTTGGTGGCGGTGTATAGCCGTGTTTGGCCAAAGTCTGCAAGGCCTCTTGCACCTCCTGCGGTAATCCCTTGTCTTCTAACGCCCGCTTCTCTATCGTAATCGTGTAGTTGCCGATTTGGAATTTCATCTCAATCCTTTCAATCAGTTTTAACAAATTATAACATATCTCAATCTGTTTTGTCAAGTTGAATATTTCAATCTGTTTCAGATTGAAGTTTCAATCTGTTTCAGATTGAAATAATGTGAGTGATGAAAAGTCCGATTTTTCGGGAGTTTTATATTGAAAATTGAGATTTTCAATCTCCGTCTCTTTCCGTCTATGTTCCGCTTCCTCTCCACATCGCCCCCCTCTCCGATTACATCGAGGCGGTAGCCTCACTGACATTTTTCCCGATCCATTCCGACACCGAAAAGAAACACGGACGGGAGGCGTTGTCAAGAGTGACGAAGCCATCCCGTAGGGGCTCGCTCTTGACATAAGCCGATCCGCTCCGTGTATGCTTGTAGGTGAGGAATGGAAAGGGAAAGGGAAAAGGAAACGCATCGGGACACGATGCGTAAAAGGGGGTTGAGGGGGATTTATCCCCCCACCCACAACTAACGCCGCAAGGCGTTAGGTATTGTGGGCAATACAATTAGCGGGCGGGGGTAAAAAAAATTCGCGCCGCGCGCCAAAAAATCCGCCCGCCAAAATAGGGCAGCAACATTTCCGGAAAGCCATACCTCTACCGCCTACCAACTCCTGAACGAGGCACCATACCTCACAAAAGGGAAGAGGTGAGGTAGACGCTTACGCTCCATATCTCACGAAGGGGAAGAGCTCACGAAAGGGATAGACACAAAAGAGAAAGAGGGGGGATGGTCGGCTAACGCCTCCCATCGTCACAAAAGGGAAAGACACGAAGGAGAGAGACACAAAAGGGATGAACAAAAAGGGGACTAGTAATCGGTTGGACACATAGGCACATTTTGCTACGCAAAATAGTCACACCCCTTATAGTAAATGGTTTTCGTCACTTTTGAAAACGACGAAAACATTTTCTGTTTTCGTCAAAAAAATACTATAATTCGTATAAATAGGATTTAGCGGATCGGAAGATTCGGAAATCGGAAGAATACGGAACGGAGATCTGTCGCCAAACTTCTCTCCGTGTCCGTGAAAGGTTTTGCCGTGTATCGAAATTATAACAAAAATGATGGATTCTGGCTATTCACTTATGTGCACGATGAAGCGATGACATCATGGATAGACGCGGGGCTTCCCGTGCCGTCCCTCCTGATACACGGAAGATTCGGCTATTTCGCTGGGTGGATCATTGAAGGATACTTCGGCACGAAAAAAAATC
>JALVNE010000188.1 GCA_027026755.1 Sedimenticola sp.
GGCGCCCGCTGGCAGCGTGAATGGGTGAGCCGTTACGGCAAGGATTTTCCCGCCATGGTGCGCGCCTACCGCGAGCAGCAGGCCAGTGACAGGCCAGTAGCGCATTGGGATATTTGAGCCATGTACGCCGAGCTGTACGAAGTCCCCCAGGGCCTCCTCGATCTTCGGGCGCCGGAGCTGCACGAATTCCTGGGCGGTCCCACGCTGATACACCTGCCGGGCCGGCGGGATGCGCCCTTGTTCGTTTCCGTGCTCATGCACGGCAATGAGGACGTGGGCTGGGAAGCGGTACGGCACATGCTGCGCAAGTACCAGCCTGGAGGGGGCGATGTGGAGCTGCCCCGCGCCCTGTCCCTGTTCATCGGCAACACCTCTGCGGCCGCGGCAGGCGTGCGCCGCCTGGCGGGACAGCCGGACTACAACCGGGTCTGGCCCGGCAGCGAGGAGCCCCCCACGGCGGAACACGCCATGATGGAGCGCATCGTGGACACCATGGCCCACATGGGCGTATTCGCCAGCGTGGACGTGCACAACAATACGGGCCTCAATCCCCACTATGCCTGCGTCAATGTGGTGCGCACCGAATCACTGCACCTGGCAGCCATGTTCAGCCGCACCGTGGTGTATTTCACCCGTCCCCGGGGCGTGCAGTCCATGGCCATGACCGAACTTTGTCCCGCCGTGACCCTGGAGTGCGGCAAGGTGGGCCAGGTGCATGGCGTGCAGCACGCCAGTGAATACCTGGATGCCTGCCTGCACCTGGCCCGGCATCCCGAGCATCCCGTCCCGCCCCATGACCTGGATTTGTTCCACACCACGGCCATCGTCAAGATTCCCCCGGAAGTGAGTTTCGGTTTCGGCTGTCGCAATCATGACCTGTGCCTGCTGGACGACCTGGAGAAGCTCAATTTCCGGGAAATACCCGCCGGCACCTGCTTTGGCCGGGTACAGGACGGGGCGGATATTCCCCTGGACGTGAAGAACGAGCTGAACCACGATGTGGCGTCCCGCTATTTCGTCGTGGAACGGGGAGAGCTGCTGACCCGCTCTCCCGTGATGCCTTCCATGCTCACGCGCAACGAGCAGGTCATTCGTCAGGATTGTCTGTGCTATCTCATGGAACGCTACGACTTGCATCTGGAGGATGCGGCCCAGCTGGGTTGAGGTCGCCCGCCTGGGTAGTTCCCCTACCCGAAATGATCCATTCCATTACTCATTACACTGTGACCTGGTTCACGGCAGAATAGCGCCCGTCCGGATTTCGGGCATTTATCTGTTTGTGGCGATAGATCGAACAACAAGCCGCTTTCGCCACCGGGGGGAACCCTGTCTAAGAACCTGGAGAGAGTGTAGAACGATGAAATATCACAGTTTGAGCGCAGCACTGTTCATGGCCATATCCATCATTCAGGCGGGCGCCGCCTGGGCTGGGGCGGATGATGAAGCCTATTATGCCGCCATGGAGCAGATGGCTGCGGAAGCGGACATGGATGAGCCCGACCGGCTGGCCGAGGAAACCCGAGTGGACCTGGAAGCGCGCATGGGAGAGTTGCGCCGGATTTCACCCACCGCCTGGGCAACCTACAAGCGCTTGCGTCCTTCCTACAAGGAGGAAGTTCGCAAGGCGCTCAAGGCTGACAAAGACATCTATTCCGTCATGGAGCTAATCTTCGACCGCAACAGTTGATGCCTCGGCCTGAAGCCTATTATTGGTAGCCCTGGGGGTTCTGCTGCTGCCAGCGCCAGGTATCGGCGCACATGTCCTCTATGCCTTTTTCCGCTTTCCAGCCCAGTTCCCCTGCAGCCAGGCTTGGATCCGCATAGCAGGTGGCGATATCGCCCTCCCGGCGCGGTGCGATCTCGTAGGCGATGCGGCGGCCGCTGGCTTTTTCGAAGGCCCTGACCATGTCCAGCACTGAATAGCCCTGTCCGGTGCCCAGGTTGTAGGTGATCAGGCCGGGGGCCTGCGCCAGTTTTTCCAGGGCCTTGATATGCCCCCGCGCCAGATCCACCACATGGATGTAATCCCGCACCCCGGTGCCGTCGTGGGTGGGGTAGTCGTCACCGAACACGAACAGCTTTTCCAGCCGGCCCACGGCCACCTGGCTGATGTAGGGCATGAGATTGTTGGGAATGTCATTGGGCGATTCGCCGATACGGCCGCTTTCATGGGCGCCTACAGGATTGAAATAACGCAGGCGGGCAATGTTCCAGGATGGGTCGGAAACATGCACGTCGGCCAGCATCTCCTCGATGATGAGCTTGGAGCGGCCATAGGGATTGGTGGCGGACGTGGGAAAGTCCTCGGTGATGGGCAGGCGGGCCGGTTCGCCATAGACCGTGGCCGAGGAACTGAACACCAGATTCTTGACGCCCGCGTCATTCATCGCCTCCAGGAGATTGAGGGTGCCGCCGATATTGTTCTGGTAATAGGGGATGGGGATGTGCACGGATTCCCCCACGGCCTTGAGGCCGGCGAAGTGGATCACGGCGTCGATGCCATGACGGTCGAAGACCGCTGCCGTAGCCTCCTTGTCACGCAGGTCGGCTTCGATGAATTCAATCTTCCTGCCGGTGATTTCCTCTACGCGCTCGATGGCGGTGTACTGGCTGTTACTGAGATTGTCCAGCACGATGACATCGTATCCCGCTTCCAGCAGTTCGACATTGGTGTGTGAGCCGATATAACCGGCACCGCCGGTGACCAGTATGGTTTTCAGTCCTGGAGTCATTGCTGGTTTTCCTGTTGTGTGATGGTGGGATTGTAAAGTATTTACCCAGCAGATACTGAAGCGGCCTCCAAACACCCAGATACGTTCTCACCTTTTTTTGGACACCTTTTTTTGGACACCCACCTTTTTCCTTTTTTTGGACACCCATCGATTACTGATTGACACCCTTCCTATCAATTGCCAAAATGGAGAACCTTTACAGAACAATGGAAAAAGGATTTCTCAATGCCCAAACCTCGAAAAGCCCTCATCAATCTGGACGATACGCCCTACTACCATTGCGTTTCCCACTGCGTCAGACGGTCGTTTTTGTGTGGAGATGACCCTGTTACCGGAAAATCCTATGAGCACCGCCGCGAGTGGGTGGAATCCCGCCTGCTGGAGCTGGCTGGCATATTTTCCATCGATGTCTGCGCTTATGTGGTCATGTCCAACCATACCCATGTGGTGTTGCATGTGGACAGGGATAAAGCGCAATCCTGGTCTTTGCGGGAAGTGGTGGAGCGCTGGCACCAGCTGTTTGGGGGCACTTTGATTTCCCAGGATTTTCTGGCTGGCAAGTCACTGCATGAGTCCCAGGAAACCAAGCTTTCCCAGCAAGCAGAGGTCTGGCGGGAGCGTCTGACGTCCATCAGTTGGTTCATGCGTTGTCTGAACGAATACATTGCCCGCCAGGCCAATGCGGAGGATGGCTGTACCGGGCGGTTCTGGGAGGGACGTTTCAAATCACAAGCCCTGTTGGATGAAGCCGCACTGCTGGCTTGCATGGCCTATGTGGATTTGAACCCGGTGCGGGCGAAGCTGGCGGAAACACCGGAAAAATCAAAACACACCTCTGTGCGCAAGCGCATTCGTACTGCTTTGCAAGAAAAGCCCCAACCCGTTGAGCTGCTGCCTTTTGTCGGAAACCACCGGAAAGATTCGCCCAAGGGTATTCCGTTTGCTTTTACAGATTATCTGGAACTTCTGGACTGGACAGGCCGGGCGATTCGGGAAGACAAAGCCGGGCATATTGATGCGGCCCAGTTACCTATTCTGCAGCGACTTGGCCTGGATGGACGTGCCTGGCAGGACTTGAGCCAGTCGTTCGAGAGCCTGTTTCATTCCCTGGTAGGCCGCCCAGATAAAGTGGAAGCGGTGGTTGAAGCCCGGGCGCAGCATTGGGCCAAGGGCATAGGTAACTGCCGACGATACTTCTCGCCGGGATAAAAGCCCTGCCGGAACAAACCTTTCCCTTCCAATCCCGATTTCATACTTTTTGCTGGCATCGGCAGAATCACTGGTCGCCGGATGTGTGTGGAATCCACGATAAACCGCCAGACAGAGCCTATGGTGATACAAAAAATCAGGGCAACCTAGCTATTTTCTCTCAGACTGCATTGAAACGACTGGGTGTTTCGAGGGGTTACCAATTTATTGTACCAATTTATGGGTGTACCAATTTATGATTTATGGGTGTCTTCTATTTTTGTCGGTTATGCATTACTAGCTTGATGCATGAGCAACTTTGTCGGGGTTAAGCACAAAGCCTGATTCCTTCAAACGACTTGCAAGACGCGGCACTGTTTCTTTTACATGGTTATTGAATGGGATATACAAGATTCCATCTGCGTCGGAAGGTTTTTCAAGATGTCCTTTAACCAAGATAGCCATGTTCTTTCGCCCAATCGAAGAAATAAGCATCCCCATTTCTAATACTACATTCTGTCGTGCTCGGGGCTGAATTGAATCTGGGCCAGCGCTTATTGCATACCCCATATCATCTGGCGTCATGAGGACTATCCCAAAGGCCGTGGTTGCATGTTTCCCAATTTTTGACTCAAGAGCCTCAATAATAGTTAGCCCACCTCCGCCACTATTCGCTAAAACAAAATCCTGAATCCGTGACTTTACACCCATACCCGCTCGTCTATGGCGGCAATTGCCGAGGGACGTGCTCTTTCGCTTCTGTTCACCTGAACTGATACCTGCTTTCCCGCCCAAAATGCACGGCACATC
>JALVNE010000189.1 GCA_027026755.1 Sedimenticola sp.
TGAGCAGGCCACAATGGAATACCTGAGCAGAAACCCGCCCACTAAGCTTCAGGCAATATGGCTGGAATCGTCCCTGGGTATCGCTCATTGTCATGCCCTGCATGTAGCTGTCAAGAAAATACTACACCGGCAGAAGGGATATGTACATTCAGCCTGCAACTACGATATCGCTGCTGAGCCCGTAACAACCACGGCAACACATATTCCTGATTTTGCTATTGATTTCTCCTATAAGCGAATAATAACCCCGCATTATCGCCCCCACCCCGCTCCGGCTACAATCAGGGCTTTGTCGTCAGCAGGACAGCCGCATGCAGATTGGTCCCAGAGAAATCACCACCCCCTTTCGTCCCATTCCCCTGGACGTACCCGAGGGTATGGCGCCCAATGAGTTTTTCAACAGCACGGAAAACCTCAACGACCTGGAGAACAACAACGGTCTGCTGCGCAACCCGGAGAACCTGCTGCTTTACCGCAAGGCCCTGGGCCACACCAACCTGTTCGACACTTCCATCATCTATAACACCTCCAAATGCATTCTCAATCCCCTGGGTCGCCCGGTGCGCCGTACCCAGGTGCCGCGGGAAGTGAAACATGTCTGGAACCGCATGAACCAGATCATCATCGACTACATGGTGGAGACTTTTCCCGACCCGGAACAGACCCTGATTCTCGCCGGCGAGGCCAGCCTGGACGCCACTTGGCCTCTCACCGCCCCCGGGGTGCCCAGCATCCGCATGCTGCACAACCACTTCATGGCTTTCGACATGAACCAGCTGCGTGAGGCGGAGCTGGCGGACAGCAACAACCCCAACCTCACGGACGGTGGCCAGCACAGCCTGTTCCAGAAACACATGCGCGAAGTCTACCGGGATTTCTTCGAGGGCCTGGATCTGAACATTCTCAAGCTGGCGGAGGAACGCAGCTCACGCATCGATCTGACGGGCTATCCCCAGGGACTGCCCAGCTGGGAGATACAAGGCGGGGTGGAGCGCCTCAAGGACGTGTGTTTCTGGCGGGAATACGATGAGATCCTCAAAGGCTTCATTGATTTCTACCGCACTTTCTTCACCCAGGTTTCCACACGCAACGCGCCCATGCCCAGGGACGTCTACTTCCCTGACCGCATCGAGAAGAAGCTCCTGTTCAACAACGAGTTCCTGGCCACGGCCAAGAAGGTGCGCGATCGCTGCATCACCGACGCCAAGTATGCAAACGCCATCCGCTGGCAGCCGGCCTTCAAGCAGCTCATCTATCGCAATGACGAAGGCAAGCTCATCGTCACCATCAGCCAGAACTCCATCGGCAATGCCATCACGGAACTGCTGGGGGTGGTGGTGAAACGGGTGCCGGATGCCGAGGCGTATGAAAAAGCCGAGCCTGCATTGATAGAAAAACTGCTGGAGGTGCGCAGGCGGCTTATAAGAGCGGACTTGGGAGAAGGTATCGAGACGCCTTATTGGGGGGCTGATTAGATCCCGCAAGGATGATGGAAACGCCCTGTACGCTGGCCGGCCGTTGGTGTCGGGCTGAAGCCCGACCTGCAGCAGGGCGGATAAATGAAAAAAGCCCGTGGCCATTTCGGTCACGGGCTTTTGATTCCACGAGCAGGTTCAGAAAAGATCTGACAGTTTCTTTTTCAACTCATCAAACCAGCCCTCGCCACTCTTGCCACCGGAAGACTTTTTCCGGATGCTCTCGATCTGGTCATGCAGGGGCTTGAAGTCCTTGCCATGGCCGTAACCCAGCACCGCGGCCAGTTCAAGTTCCTGGTCGGCCGCCTTGAGCAAGCCTTCCAATTCCTTGTTCTCGTCATCGCTGCGTTCCTTCTTCTGCACAAGCGCCTCGGCCCGGGCCAGCATGTACTGGGTGCGCAACAAAGGCAGGGGCACGGCTTCCGAAGTCACGACCAGGGTGTCCAGGGCCGCCTGCAGGGCAGCTTTGGCTTTTTCCGTTTCACCCTTGTCCAGAAGGGGAGAAATGGCCTTTATGGCCTCAGGATACGTGGCCAGGGGAATGCTGGTGGTATTGATCACCACCTCGCTGGCCAGGCTGGACAGCATGTGCCGGGCGTCCTGTACCTTGCCATCCTCGAGCGCTTTCCTGGCTTCCTTGATGACCTCTTTGACGGTATCCACGTCCGCATACAGATCATAGGTGACCACGTTTACATCCACCGGCACCAGGGCCAGCTTGGGGTCACGGGCCAGAATGAGTTCCAGCTTGCCGGTCGCGACTTCCAGCGCTTTGATGGCATCGTCGGTCTTGCCTTCCTCCAGTGCCTTGAGCGCTTTCTTGGTCTCGCCAACGGCAGCAATGGCTTCCTCGGTAATCTTCTTCCGCTGTTCAGCCGCCTTGTCGGCAGATGCCTTATCTGCCTTGGTCTGAGCAGCCTGACTCTCGGATGACTTCTTCTCGGCCTTGTCCGGCACGGCAGATGCCTGGATGTTCCCGGCAGCGCCGAGAAAAAACAGGCCGGTCAGCAGGCAGGCGGCTGTTGTTTTCAAACATTTCTTCATTTCTTACACTCCTAAATCACTCTTCGATTTCATCTATGGGTTTGGGCAGGCCGGCCAGTTTGCAGAGCGTTTGGACCGGTCCTTTGGGAAAGAGTTCATACAGAAAATCCCGGTAGGACTTGGTATCGCGATAGCGCTTTCCATGTCGCCGTCCCAGGGTTTTCAGAAAAACATGCATACTCGGATGACGCATGTGCTCTTCGTAGTATTCGCGGAAATAGTAGATCAAGCCCCAGTGGGTATCCGTGAGTTCAATACCCTCCTGTTTGGCTATTGCCTCCGCGACATCCTCATCCCAGTCATCGGGATTGAGCAGATAACCTTCTTCATCGACATCGATGTTCTTATCCTTCACTTTCAACATTTTTGTTTCTCCTTGCATATCTCTTTTTGGCAACGGCTGCCAAGACAATGAACACATGGAGATAGTGCAGCCATTTATCAAGCCAGGAAGAAAAATCAGGCCAGAGGCACACAGAAAAGCGGCGGCATGTCGATCTGCATCGCGCCCCGGGGCGGCTGACAACAGCCGAAAAATCTGGTTCCCTCAACCTGTGAGGAAGACGATGGAAGACATGAGGAGGAGCCCGGCATCGCTTGTTGGCGCCATCCCTGGCCAGCGATGCAGCTCAACCGGACAAGGCGTCAGTCCAGCAGTTGCGCCAGGTCCGCGATGGTTTTCAGCTCGGCATCGGGAGTCACCCCGGCCCGTGCGGCCAGTTGCGGCCGATACTTGCCGGTGTGCACCAGCACACCGCGCATGCCGCAGGACTGGGCGCCCCCAACGTCGGATTCGATATCATCCCCGACCATCGCCACTTCCCGCGCAGGCAGCCCCAGGCTGTTCAACGCCGTGGTGAAAAAATCACAGGCAGGCTTGCCCATGATCAGGGCCTCGGTCCGCGCGGCATATTCCAGGCCCACCACGAAAGCGCCGATGTCCAGACGCAGACCTTCCGCCATCTGCCAGTAACGGTTGCGGTGCAGCGCAATGAGCCGGGCCCCGTCCACCAGGTTGCGGAATATGGCGTTGAGCAGCTCATAGTCCCAGGCCGAGCCGATATCGCCGATGACCACTGCCTCTGGCTGATCATCGTCTTCCACCAGTCCCGTGAAGTCCCTTTTCACCGATTCGCGCAGTACCAAGCGCACCCGGCTGAGCCCCTCGGCTTCGAGATAACGGCGGGCGGCCATGGGCGCACTGAGGATATGACCCGCCTCGATGGGCAAGCCCAGGGCCTGCAGCTTGTCGGCCAGTTCGGCCTGGCTGCGCGTGGTGGTGTTGGTGAGATAAAGATGTGGAATCCGCCGCTGCTGCAACAGGCGAATGGCATCCCGCGCGCCAGGAATCACCTGGTCATCAACATAGAAAACACCATCCAGGTCCAGCAACAGACCTTTTGGCGCTGAGATCGCTGTCATGTCGGAACCACCTCCTTACTGCCGTGTCATACTCAAAGTCATCATTATTAACCCGACGACCAAATATGTCGCCCTCGGCGCTTCAAACAGGGCGCGTCTCAGCTGGCGGCTTTGCACAGGCTTCATTCCGTACGCAAAGCCTCTATGGGGTCGAGCGCGGCCGCATGACGGGCTGGCAGGATGCCCGACACCAAACCGATGCCCATGGCCAGCAACTCTGCAAGCACCACGAACAGCATGGGGGTATGCACGGGCAGGGCGGGAATGACGGCATGCAGCAGCCAGGCCGTGCCCACGCCCAGCCCCAGGCCGCTGATGCCGCCGATGGCCGCCAGGACCGTGGCTTCTCCCAGGAACAGGCTCAGCACCTGCCCCCGGGTGGCCCCCAGGGCGCGCAACAGGCCAATCTCATGGATGCGCTCGTTCACCGCGATGCTCATGATGGTGACGATACCAATGGCCCCCACCAGCAGGGAGATACCGCCAATGGCCGCCACGGCGAAGGTGAGGACGTTCAGTACCGAGCCCAGCACGTCCAGCATCTGCTGCTGGGTGGTGACGGTGAAATCTTCCTTGCCATGCCTGGCCGTCAGGGTGCTCTTGATGCCCTGCACCACCTTTTCCACGGGCACGCCTTCCCGGTACATCACATCGATCTCGAACAGGCTGTCGCGGTTGAACATGCCCAGGGCCCGGGCGGCGGGAATGTACACGGTATCGTCCAGGTCGAACCCCAGCACCGTGCCCTTGGGCTCCATGACGCCGATGACCCGGTAGCGCTCGCCGGCGATGGTGAGGCGCTGCCCCAAAGGATTGCCGTCGCCGAACAGTTCCCGGCGCAGCTTGCTGCCCAGCACGGCAAAAGCCCTGGGGGCGACGGGATCGTCCACGGGCAGGAAGCGCCCGGAGCGTACCTTCATGCTGAAGGCTTCCGGCATGGCGGGACCGGAACCGTAAACAAAGGTACGGCGGCGCAGCTTACCTGCCTTCACCTCGGCATTGCCCTGCACGAAAGGCACCACCGCCTGTACCCAGGGCAGGCGCTTCAGGGCCTCGGCATCCCCCAGGCTCAGGGGGCGCTCGGTGCCGAATACCCCCACGCTGGTGCCCGCCGTGGTAGCCTTGCCCGGGTTGACGGCCACCAGGGTGGTGCCGAACTGGGTGAACTCATGGAGCACGAAACGGTGTATGCCCTCGCCAATGGAAGTGAGCAGGATCACTGCGGCAATGCCCACGGCTATGCCCAGCACGGTAAGAAAACTGCGCAGCCGGTGCGCCCCCAGAGAACCCATGGTCAGCTTGAGAAAGTCCCGCGGTCGCATCAGCGTCCTCCCGACAGGGCCACGACCGGGTCCATGGCGGCCGCCCGCCGGGCGGGCAGCAGACTGAACAGGGCTCCGGTGCCCAGGGCCACGCCCAGGGCGGCGAGCACTGCCCAGGGCGGAGTGTAGGCCGGCAGCACGGGAAAGGCCTGGCGCAGAATCAGAGTGCCCAGCTCGCCCAGCACCAATCCGGCGGCGGCACCCATGGCCGAGAGCAGCAGGGCCTCGCCCACGAAGAAGGCCAGTATCTGGCGGCGGTTGGCTCCCAGGGCCTTGAGCAGGCCGATCTCGCCGGTACGTTGGGACACCGCCACCAGCATCACGTTCATGATGAGTATGCCGGCCACCATGAGACTGATAGCGGCGATGCCCCCCACGGAATAAGTCAGGGCCCCGAGAATCCTGTCGAAGGTGGCCAGCACTGCATCCTGGGTGATGACAGTGACATCCTTCACCCCCTGGTGACGGGCCTGCAGGGTGTCGATGACAAAGCGCTTCACCGCCGGGATGGCGGCGCGGCTGCGGGCCTCCACCAGGATGCGGAACAAGGACTCGGTGTTGAACAGCTGCTGGGCCGAGGCCACGGGGATGATGACCAGATCCTGCACATCCACACCGATGGAGCGCCCTTCCGAACCCATGACACCGATGACCCGGAAGCGCCGGTCACCGATGCGCAGCCACTGGCCCAGGGCCGGCTCACTGCCGAACAGCTCCTCACGCACCTGGCTGCCGATCACCGCCACGGGCTGGGCAAGGCTCCAGCGCATGACGGGCAGGAACTTGCCCTGGCTCACCTGCCAATGGCGTATCTTCAGCAACTCATGGGTGGAGCCCATGATCACCGAGTCCCGCACCCGCCCCTTGCGGCTGACTTCCGCCGAGCCGATGTTCAGGGGCGACACCCGGCGCACCCGGCCGCTGCGGGTCAGGGCCCGGGCGTCGTCCAGGGTCAGGGCGCGGGGGGTTTCTCCCATGAGGGTGGAAGGACTGAGGCCGGCGGTTTCCGAGCGCCCGGGAATCACGATGAGCAGATTGGTGCCCAGGGAGGCGAACTGCCCCTTCACATAGCTTCGCGCCCCCTCTCCCAGGGCCGTGAGCACCACCACTGCCGCCACGCCTATGGCCATGGCACAGAGCATGAGCACCGTGCGCAGGGAATAGCCCCGCAGGGCGCCCCAGGCAAAGTGCAGTATGTCAGCCGTCCTGCCCATGTTCTGCATGAATACGCCCGTCCAGCATATGCAGCTGGCGCCGGGCGCGCCGCCCCAGGCGGGCATCGTGAGTGACCACGATGAGCGTGATGCCCCGGGCGTTCAGGTCTTCGAGCACCTGCACCACGTCGGCGCCGGATTTCTGGTCCAGGTTGCCCGTGGGCTCGTCCGCCAGCAACACCCGGGGCTCCATGATGGTGGCCCGGGCAATGGCCACCCGCTGGCGCTGACCGCCGGAAAGCTGATCCGGCTTGTGATGGGCGCGGTCCGCCAGATCCAGGGCCGCCAGCGCCCGTTGCACCCGCTCGTGGCGCTGGGCCACGGGCAGACCCGCCAGCATCAGGGGCAGCTCCACGTTCTGGGCCGCCGTGAGGCGCGGCACCAGATGAAAAGCCTGAAAGACGAAGCCGATGGTGCGGTTGCGCGTGGCTGCCAGGCGCGCGTCGTCCAGGGCGGTGACATCCTCACCATCGAGGAAATAGCGCCCGGCCGTGGCCCGGTCCAGCAGACCGATGAGATTGAGCAGGGTGGACTTGCCGGAGCCTGACGGCCCCATGATGGACAGGTAGTCCCCGGCTTCTATCTGCAGGTTCACATCATCCAGGGCATGCACCACCTGATCGCCAACCTGGAAGTCCCGATGTATCTGCCGCAACTCGATGACCGGCATCAGTCCTCCTGGTTTTCGACGCGCACCAGGGCCCCTGCCTCCACCCCGTCGCGGTCCACGGACAGCACCAATGTCTCGCCTTCGGTCAGGCCCGAAACAACCTGGCTGTACTGCCAATTGCTCAGTCCGGTTTCTATGGCCCGTTCCTGCAGAATGTTGTCCGCATCGGGAACCAGCACCTTGTTACCTTCAAGAATGGCTTCCGTGGGAATGCGCAGGGCATCGGTTTTCTGCTCCAGGATGATCTCGATGTCCGCGCTGTAGCCGGGCAGCATATTGCGCGTGACTTTGGCATCGAGAAAATCCGCCTCCACGTCCACGGTGCGCGCCTGTTTCTCCCGGTCCAGCACATAGGGGGCGATGCGCTTCACTTTTCCCTGGAACACCTGGTCGCCGAAAGCGTCCAGAGAGATGTGTACGGGCTGGCCCACACGGATGCGCGCGGCATCCACCTCGTCCATGGGCGCGGAGACATAGATGCAGCCGGTGTCGATGAGATCCACCGCTGGCGGCGTGGGCACGCCTATGGGCGACGGGGTGACGAACTCACCGATCTCGCCATTCACCTGGGCAGCGATACCATCAAAGGGCGCCACCAGCCGGGTACGCTCCAGGGCCGCCTCGGCTACCTTCACCTGAGCCCGGCTCACTTCCACCTTGGTGCGCGCCGCCTCGCAGGCGGCCCGGGCGGCGCGGGATTCGCTCACTGCCTTGTCGGTGGCTTCTTCAGAGGCCAGGCGCTGGCGCTGCAGCTCCTGCAGGCGGCGGGCTTCCCGGGCGGCGTTCTCCGCCACGATGCAGGACTGGTTGGCCTTCGCTTGCGCGGCTTTCATCTGGCGTTGGGCCAGCAGCAGCTTGGCCGCCAAATCGTCGTTCCAGAACTCCAGCAGCACCTGCCCCTGCTTCACCCGGTCCCCCTCCTTCACCGGCATACGTACGATCTGCCCGCCAATGGATGGCGACAAGCCCGAGCGGCGGCAGGCCTTGACGGTGCCGGCCCGGGTATTGGCCACAGTTTCCTGTACCAGGCCCTTTTCCACCGCCACCACCCGCACGGCCACGGGCCGGGGGCGCATCAGCCAATAACCCAGAACCGCAACGGCAACGCCAGCCAGGAGCAGGAACAACGATACTTTCAACCAGTGAGCTTTCATTTCCACCCGGGATACAGAAACTTCAGCTCCCAGTGTACCCCGATTGGGGCCGCACGGAAAAAACTGACCGGGATGCAACGGTGGCACCCATTAATTTCTCAATTTCTGACACAGCATCTTGGGGTGAAGCAGGCGGCGTAGAGCGCGCCCGCCAACATGCCTGCCAGGTGCGCTTCGGGCACACCAGGCCAGGCCGTATGACTGAACAGCATGGCGCCGCCGCCCAACTCGACCAGGTTCTTTCCCACAAGACCCAGGCCCGTCAAAGGAATCAGGATATGGGGCCGCTGCCGCCACAGCGCCAGCAGGCCGGCTGCCAGCAGACTGTTGAGGATGCCCGACAGGCCGCAGTAGTATTCCGGCCCTCCGCCCCATAGCAGCCAGGCATCCACCGCCACGCTGGCGAACAACAGCACAGGAAACAGATGCTGTTTCAGAACAGGCTCGAACATCATGCCCAGCAGGGCCAGGGCTGCCATGTCCCACAGGGCGTGGCTGGCATCGCTGTGTACCCAGTGGGCGCTGAGCAGCCGCCACCATTCGCCTGCGGCAATGGCGGCCCGGTCATAGACCAGGGATTGGGGTGCCGGTCCCAGCCCCCACCAGAGGGCCAGGGCCAGGGCCAGAAGCAGCAGGGTCCGGGACGGCCACCACATGGCGCCGCCCCGGATTCCCGCCATGTCGCTCCGGGCCATCAGGCGGCGGCCCGGGAGCGAATGCGACCAAGCATCAGCCAGGCCAGGGGCAGCAACAACAGCAGGCTCCAGGGGTCCAGCGCGCCACCGCCCTGGCTGTGAGAGGCCCGGGGACTGCTGAACATGGGCTGCTGACTGTCCACCCGGCGGGACTGGGGCGGGCCGGCCAGGCGCTGGCTCTGGGCCGCCTGTTCCAGCGCCCGGCGCTGTTTGTTGTGGCGCTGGATGCCATGACTGTCGAATATATCCTCGGATACCACCACCATGGCGGTGTAGTCGGTCACCAGACCGTATTCCACGCCCAGGTCCACCACGGCCTGGCGCAGATCGGCTTTCTCGCCGAAGTCATGGATCTCTTCCATGGCATCCTCGATGGCGGCATAGGCCCAGAGGCGTTCGATCTCGGGGTTGTCCTCTGCCACTTCCGGAAAGTCGAAGACGGTTTCATAGGTCTTGGGCTGACCGGAGATACGGCCCTGGAGACGGACATGGGCCGGCCCTTCACCCCAGTAATGGCCGAATACCACCAGTTGCTGACCCCGGTACAAACTGCCGATGGTCTTTGGCGTCTGGTCCGCGGTCTTCACGCCCTCGATGCTCAGGGTCACGCCGTGCAAGGCCTGGTGGCTGGCCTTGGATGCCGCGCTCAGGAGCTGACCCACCACGTCATCGCTGTTGGACAGACTCACGGCAAAGCCGTTGGATTCCCGGGTCATGGTTTCCAGCAGGGGCCGGTTGGCGCTGTTGCCCATGATGAGGGTGAACAGGCGCACGTCCTTGCGGCGCACCAGGTCGATGAACTGGCGCTGCCGGGTTTCACCCACATTGGCCACGCCGTCCGTGACCAGAACCACCACGCTGGTGCGATCGGCGTCCAGGCTGCTCAGGGCTTTGTCCAGGCCCGCGTACAGGTTGGTACCCTGATCCGGCGTTACGCTCGCCACCTGCTGGCTGTAGCGGCGGACATTTTCCGGGGTGGCGCTGACGAATCCGGGGGTCAGGGCCCGGGCAACATTGTTGAACAGGATGATGCTGAAACGGTCCTCGGGACGCATCTGCTTCAGACTGCGCTGCACGGCATCGGCCAGGGTCGCATATTTGCCCTGCATGGAACCGGAAATGTCCAGGACGAAGGCCCAGTCACGGCCTTCGGTGATGGGTTGCAGATCATCCCCGGGCGTCACCACCAGCATGTAGGTGCCGCGGGGGCTGCCTGCTTTCCTGTAGGCCAGCATGTCCACGCTGCCGGGCAACCCGGACTGGAGGCGCCAGTACACCACCAGATCCCTGTCCAGAACGAAAGCCGGGGTCGACCCCCCCTTGCCGCCGCCTTCCCCGGCCGGGGCGGCCCCCTGTTCCAGGTGGAGTTGCCACTCTCCGTCACCCAGCTTCTGCGCAACCACCTGGGGCTGATTGGGCATGCGCACCGCCTCCACGGGATAGGCGGAGCGGATCTTGAGATCAAAACTGAAATGGCCGCAGACCTTGTCGTTTGCCGTCCAGAAAGCCAGTTTCTGTTCATCCACGCCCCCTTCCTCCAGGGGATAGACATAACGCCCTATCCCCGTGTCCACGGCCGCGGGCTGGAAATAGACCAGGCGCACCCGGGTATCCTGACCGGCACGCACCGGGCTGATCCGGGTTTCAAAGGTCTTGTAGCTGTCTTTCTCGGTAATGCCCGCATCCCGGCCTGCCGCCTTTTCTTCTTCGTAGAGCTGTCGGGCCTGTTCGCGCTCCAGCACTTCCCCCACCACGGGCTGGCCGTCTATCCACAAGGTCAGCTCCGCCAGGGAGGCTTTTTCCGGCAGGGGAAAGGAATACAGGGCTTCCAGGTCCCGGTCATGGGGGTTGTGGAACACCTGCTCCACGGTGGTGATGGCATAACCGTCCTCGATGACCACCCGGACCTGGTGATCCCGGATCTGCAGGGGAGGCAGGCTGCCGTCAACGGGGCTGAGCAATCCGGCAGACCACGCCGGGGCCGCCAGCAACATCAGGATCATGAGAATCAGTCCCGTCAGGAAATGGCATCTCGTGCGTTCATGTTTCATGGTTCTCTCCTTGATTGAACATCGTTTAATTCATATCCCCATCACCGCGCATGGCAATCACAAGGCAGCGGGGGAACTGAACATTGTTCAATTATTCCCCGGGAAAAACCGCGCCTGGCACGGTAGGGAATGGTATTATGAACAATGTTCATTATGGTTGTAGCACAATAATGAACGATGTTCAATAAAATTTTCAGACCAGGAGAGCAGAGTCATGGCCAGGCGCAGCGACCACAGCAGAGAGGAGATCCGGGAAATGGCCCTGGAGGCCGCGGAAAAGCTTATCGCCGACCAGGGCGCCAAGGCCCTGAGCGCGCGCAAGATTGCCAGCGCCATCGGCTACACCGTGGGCACCTTGTACCTAGTGTTCGAGAATCTGGACGACCTCATCCTGCAGGTGAACGCCCGCACTCTGGACCGCCTGCACCAGCGCATGCTGGAGGCCCTGGCGCCCCTGGATGATCCCACGGAACGTGTCCTGATGCTGGGACACAGTTATATCGCCTTCGCGGACGCCCATCCCCATCACTGGGAGCTGGTTTTCGAACACCGCCTGCCCCCGGAGAAAGAACCGCCCCAATGGTACAAGGACAAGGTGCGGCGCATGTTCGCCCTGGTGGAAGCCGAACTGGAACCCCTGGCCGCCGGCCGCGGCGCCAGCGCCATCACCCAGGCCGCTGCCGCCCTGTGGAGCGGCGTGCACGGCATCTGCATCCTGGCCATCAGCGGCCAGCTGGAAGTGGCTGGGGTGGATTCGGTACAGGAACTGACACGTTCCCTGATGCGCAACTACCTGGTGGGATTCAGATCGAGCGACGATTGCTGAGCGGGCAGGCGCACAGTTCCCCGGCTTTCCTCAGCAGACTTTCCCGGCAAGCGGCCATGTCAGTTCCCCCTGCTACGTTGCACTAACCGGCTCCAGTAACTGAGGCAGTCCGGGTTAAGCGCCAGCGCGAAACCGCGTTAGGATCGTAGCTCGGGCTTTAGCCTGACAATCCACTGTTGTGTGTCGGACTGAAGTCCGACCTACAGGCGGCAGCCCCCGCGATGCAAGGACGCATCGCCATTTTCGTTCGCTGTAAGCCATTGAAAATGAGGGAATCAGAAAATCACATTTTTCCGATTCTGAGTCGTGAAAGCCCAGGAAAGGACTTGTACAACATCCTCCCAAGGGGGAGAGGGAATTTTCCATGATCTGGCATGTGGGATTGTCCCCTCATGAAAATTAAGCACCTTTCAGAGCGAACAAGGCGAGTACCGGTTCCGGCACCAGCCAGCGGATGCTTCTGCCCTGGGCCAGACGCTGGCGGATGTCGCTGGAAGAAATGTCCAGCCGGGTCACGGGCTGGAACCGGATAGCGCCTGCTGGCCTCGTCCGGAGTTCAGCGCTATCCCGCGCCACTCGATCCTCCATTAAAGCCAGCAGTTCAGGCTGGTCCGGCAGGTCATGACCGGGCCTGTCCATGACCACCAGGTGCGCCAGCTCCAGGATGCGTTCCGGCTGGCGCCAGGTATGAAAGGCATTGAAGGCGTCCCGGCCCAGGAGCAGGCAAAGGGGACGTTCCTGGCCCAGCTCGTCACGCAGGGATTCCAGGGTATCAACGGTGTAGGAAGGACGGTCCCGGCGCAGCTCGCGTTCGTCCACCAGAAAACCGGGCTGATGCTCGATGGCGGCGCGCAGCAGGGCCAGGCGTGTTTCGGCCGATGTCAGAGGCTGTTTCCGGTGTACCGCCTGGCCCAGGGGCACGAAACGCAGCTCGTCCAGGGCCAGGGCCTCGAACACGTCCAGGGCGGTGCGCAGATGCCCGTTGTGTACCGGGTCGAAGGTGCCGCCGAAGACACCGATCATTGGCGAATGTGGCCGTCACCCAGCACGATGAACTTCACCGAGGTCAGCCCTTCCAGGCCCACGGGCCCACGGGCGTGGAACTTGTCGGTGGAGATGCCGATCTCCGCCCCCAGGCCATACTCGAACCCATCCGCAAAGCGGGTGGAGGCATTGACCATCACCGAGCTGGAATCGACTTCCTGGAGGAAGCGCCGCGCCTTGGTGATGTTCTCGGTGATGATGCTCTCCGTGTGCCGGGAGCTGTGGGCCTCGATGTGGTCCATGGCCTGTTGCAAGTCATCCACCACGCGAATGGAGAGAATGGGCGCCAGATACTCGGTGTCCCAGTCTTCCGACGTGGCGGGCAGACAGTCTTCGCCCAGGATGGCGCGGGTCTTTTCGCAGCCGCGCAGCTCCACGCCCTTTTCCCAATAGGCCCGGGCCATGCGCGGCAGGAAATCGCCAGCAATGGTGTCATGCACCAGCAGGGTTTCCAGGGTGTTACAGGTGCCATAGCGCTGGGTCTTGGCGTTGAGGCAGACATCGAAGGCCTTTTGCGGGTCGGCCTCGTCGTCCACGAAGATGTGGCAGATGCCGTCCAGGTGCTTGATGACGGGCACCCGGGCATCGCGGCTGATGCGCTCGATCAGCCCCTTGCCGCCCCGGGGGATGATAACGTCGATGTACTCGGGCAGGGTGATCATGGCCCCCACGGCTTCCCGGTCGGTGGTTTCCACCACCTGCACCGCCTCCCGGGGAAGACCGGCTTCTTCCAGCCCCGCCTTGATGGCCCCGGCGATGGCCTGGTTGGAATG
>JALVNE010000190.1 GCA_027026755.1 Sedimenticola sp.
GGCTTCGTCAGCCTGGGCTGTCCAAAGAACCTGGTGGACTCCGAGCGCATTCTCACCCAGCTGCGCGCCGAGGGTTATGTCATGGTGCCGGGTTACGAGGATGCCGACCTGGTCATCGTCAACACCTGTGGCTTCATCGACGCCGCGGTGGAGGAATCCCTGGAAACCATAGGCGAGGCCCTGGACGCCAATGGCCGGGTGCTGGTCACCGGTTGTCTTGGCGCGCGGGCGGATGAAATCCGGGAAAAATATCCCAGGGTACTGGGCGTCACCGGCCCCCATGCCTACGAGGAGGTCATGGCCCTGGTGCATGACGATTTGCCGGCGCCCCATGATCCCTGGACCAGTCTGATTCCGCCCCAGGGGGTCAAGCTTACGCCCCGGCATTATGCTTATCTGAAGATTTCCGAAGGCTGCAACCACCGTTGCAAATTCTGCATCATTCCCTCCCTGCGCGGTGATCTGGTGAGCCGCCCTCTGCATGAAGTCGTTGCAGAGGCCGAGCGCTTGGTGGAAGCTGGGGTGCGTGAGCTGCTGGTGGTGTCCCAGGACACCAGCGCCTATGGCGTCGATCTGAAATACCGCACGGATTTCATTTCCGGCAAGCCCATGGAAACCCGCCTGGCCAGCCTGGCCAGAGCCCTGGGCGAACTGCCCGCCTGGATACGCCTGCACTATGTCTATCCCTATCCCCAGGTGGATCAGGTCATTCCCCTGATGGCGGAAGGCGCCATCCTGCCCTACCTGGACATGCCCCTGCAGCATGGCAGCGAACGCATCCTCCAGGCCATGGGCCGTCCCGCCGCCACCGAGAAGGTGCTGGACCGCCTGGCGGCCTGGCGCCGGGACTGCCCGGAGCTGGTGATCCGCTCCACCTTCATCGTCGGCTATCCCGGCGAGACGGACGCCGATTTCGATCAGCTGCTGGATTTTCTGCGGGAGGCCCGGCTGGACCGGGTGGGCTGCTTCACCTATTCCCCCGTGGAAGGCGCGGCGGCCAATGCCCTGCCGGATCAGGTGCCCGAGGCCCTCAAGGAAGAACGCCTGGCGCGCTTCATGGAGGTGCAGGCCGGCATATCGGCGGACAAGCTGGCGCGCCGCAAGGGCCAGCGGATGATCGTGCTGGTGGATGAAGTGCATGAAGATCATGTCCTGGCCCGGGGGCCGGGGGACGCACCGGAAATCGACGGCCAGGTCATCATCGATGGGGCCTGGGAGGTGGAGCCGGGGGATTTCGTGGAAGTGGAGATCACGGGCAGCGATGCCCACGATCTGTTTGCCGAAATGGCGGAATGAGTTCTCCACCGGGTGAGGAGCCGGTGCCTGTTCCACATTCATGGGGCTTTTCTTGGAGATTGTTCAGTGTTGCTATATCCTGAGCTTACCCGATTCAATATGGAGCTGGTGAATGCCATGTATGGACGAACAGTGAAGACAGGATTGCTTTGGACGCTACTGCTATTGGTCACCGGGTGGATTCCGCCATCCAGCGCAGATATCGTTTTCGATGTTTTCGGTACTTTTGCGGCTGATTGTGAGCCTCCTCTCTGTAACAACCCCGATCTCGAGGCGATGCGGGGAACCACCTTTACCGCCATGGTGCGGATTCCTTCATCACCTGGACCGGATTTGCTGCCGGGAGATCCGAATCGTGGTGAATATGAAGTATCCCGTCACAGGGGATACTTCCGCTTCGATGGCGCAGGAACGGTATTCGATGTCGATGGAAACGTGGATATAAGGATCGTGGTACAGGATTGCCCTGCAGGCGGCAACTGTCCGATGAAGGACAATTACGTTTGGATTATGGCGCGGCACCCCGTCAATGGGGCGCAGCTGATCCTCTATCTCAATGGCACGGTGGATGCACAGGGCCCCGGTCCTGTATCGGACCAGCTGCCCGATATCGCCCTCCTGCAGCGGATCGCCGATTATGGCGGGGGCTTCGGCATATTTGACGGGCAGGAAGAGTTGCATTCCATGGTGCCCGCGGCGCGTGTCCATGTCCGTGATGCGAATGCCGCAGGAGGGGCGGTGATTCCCCTGCTGGATTTCGCTGGCCTGATTCTTTTGGTCCTGCTACTGACCATGGCAGCCCTGGGCAGGTTACGCCAGCAGTCGTCAAAGGAAGACTGGGGCGGCTGAAGAGCCTATACCTCCCTCCCCCACGCGCGGGGGAGGGTTGGGGAGGGGGTTGTTCCCCCTCATCCTGGCCCGCTTTCCCAAGGAGGATGTCGTAATAGCCCTTCCCGGGGCTTTCACGACTCGAAATCGGAAAAATGTGATTTTCCGATTCCTCCATTTTCAATGGCTTACAGGCAACTTACGGGAAACGATGCACACTCTCTCCTTTCCGGCGTGGTCGGTAAGGAAAATACCTGATATAAGCTGTGGAATAAACTTCATTCGACAGCAGATAAAACATGTCAAACAAGAACCTCATCCTCGGGGGTGGCCAATACCTGGAGCCCGGGCGTTCCGCTGAGGAAATGCATTTTGTGTTCTCCGTGCTGCAACCCGAATCGGATCAGCCGACCCTGATCAGCACGAGCTTCCTGCCCCATGCCGTGGCGCTCAAGCCCGATCAGCCCACGACCCTGGCGGTCTTCGAGAAAAAGGGGCCGGGCGCCTGCGAAATCGACCTCAACAGCATGACCCTGACCCGGGTCATCGAAACTGTCCCGGAGCGGCATTTCTATGGCCACGGGGCCTATTCCGCGGATGCCGGGCTGCTGTATTGCACGGAATCCTATCTGGACGGCTTCAAGGGCGTCATTGCCGTACGGGATGCGGACAGTCACCAGTTGCTGGGAGAGTTTCCCACCTATGGGGAAGAACCCCATGAGTGCCAGCTCATCGACGACGGCAAGGTGATGGTGGTCACCAACGGCGGAGGGCCTCTGGGGGGAGATGCCCCCTGTGTCACCTATATCGACGTACAGACGGAAAAGCTGCTGGACCGGATTGAAATGACCAATGAGCGCATCAACACCGGGCATTTCGCCCTGGATGAAGATGGCGGGCTGATCGTCGTGTCAGCGCCGCGCGCCGGGCTGGAACTTACGGACAATGGCGGGGTGAGCATCAAGCCCGCGGGCGCGCCGATGGTGTCCAAGACGGAGCCTGCGGATGTCGTGGCGCGCATGAAGGGTGAGGCCCTGAGCGTGGCCATCCACCAGGGCAGCCGCGTGGCCGCCGTGGCCCATCCCGATGGCGATATGGTGACCCTCTGGTCCATGGCCGATGGACGGTTCATCAAGGTGATGGATTTTCCCCGCCCCCGGGGCATCTGCCTGGACACGGAAGATACCGGGTTCTTCATCAGCTACGGTAGCGACACCCGCCTGGGTTTTGTCCATGCCGAAACCCTGGAGGCGGACGAAAGCCGCGTCCGCGTCAATACTTATCAGAGCGGTTCCCATGTTTTCAACTGGATCAGGGATACCCAGAACCTGGGATTCGAGCTTTGACGGGAAGGGGTGGACGCCACTGTGGGTGACGTCCACCCCGGGTTTCAGAAAACCCCGGCTGGTTTCGCGCCCAGTTTCTTCAGGATCATGGCCAGAGGACAGAATCCCGTGAAGGCGGACTGAAACAGATTGGCGCCCACGAAGGCGGTGAACCAGAGCCAGTTCTGGTGATGGAAGATGGGGCTGATGTTCCAGCCCAGGGCCAGGGACAGCAGGATGGCCACGCCGGCAAAAGCCAGCACCATGCGTTCTACACTCATCTTGTTTTCCTCATTGGAATGATTTTGGTGCCCATATATTAGTGGTGTTGAGGAACCTGGGAAAGTGCCTTCACCAGGGTATCTGGCCCCGCGTCAGGAAGGTGGGCGTTCTCTGACAGGTAACGCCGCCATTTTTTCGCTCCCGGCTGGCCATGGAACAGGCCAAGAATATGCCGGGTCATGCGTTTCAGGGGCACCCCCTGGCGGCATTCCTGTTCCACCAGGGGCAGCAGGCTTGCCACGACCTGGTGCCTGCTGAGGGCCGGGTTGTCCGAACCAAAGATGCGGCGGTCCACGTCTGCCAGCATCCAGGGGTTCTGATAGGCCTCGCGGCCGATCATCACCCCGTCCACATGGGCCAGATGGGCTTCCGCCTGATCCAGACTGAGAATGCCGCCGTTGATGATGATCTCCAAATCCGGGAAATCCTGTTTCAGGCGGTACACCAGCTCGTAGCGCAGGGGCGGCACTTCACGGTTTTCCTTTGGGCTGAGTCCCTGCAGCCAGGCCTTGCGGGCGTGGACGATGAAGGTTTGGCAACCGGCCGCCGACAGGCTTTCCACGAAGGCCGTGAGCTGGTCATAGCTGTCCAGATCGTCGATGCCAATGCGGTGCTTGGCCGTGACCGGCAGGGGGCTGGCTTCGATCATGGCGCCGATACATTCCGCCACCCGATCCGGCCGGGCCATGAGGCAGGCGCCGAACAGGCCGGACTGCACCCGGTCGGACGGGCAGCCCAGGTTCAGGTTCACCTCGTCATAACCCCATTCTTGCGCCAGCTTGCAGCAGCGCGCCAGGTCATCAGGATTGCTGCCGCCGAGCTGCAGGGCCAGGGGATGTTCCTCGGGAAAAAAATCCAGGAAACGCGCCGGCTCGTTGTGCAGCAGGGCGCCGGTGGTGACCATCTCAGTGTAGAGCAGGGTTTTGCGGGTGAGCAGGCGGTGGAAATACCGGCAGTAGCGGTCCGTCCA
>JALVNE010000191.1 GCA_027026755.1 Sedimenticola sp.
AACGCAAATTCCTCAAACATCAGTACTTCCTTGATTTGTTTTGCACTGATAGTGCGCTTGAGATATTCGTGATTCCTTTCAAACAGCGCAACCGATTCCTGCAGTTGACGCCGCGCCTTGTCCGGACGAATGTTCGCACCAAGGAAAAAATAGGCCTTGGCAATCCGTTGCGACAACATGCGCTGCATACCCGCCTTGTTGATCAACTCCCCCATATCCACCTTTACCGGCGCCGCCAGTAAAATACCGGGAAGGAGCAGACAAACCGCCAACAACTGCATTCCCCAAATCTTTTGTCTCGTATTCATATTCATTATCTCCTACATTCCAATCACTGCCTGCAGGGCGGGATCATTTGGCCTTCTGCGCCGCATACATATGGGTCGCATTATTCATATGGGCAAGGATGTTGTCCGATGCCCGCAATATGAGCGAGGGGATGAACTTGTCAGAATTTTTTCTTGCGGCATACTCGAACCACTTGAAGTTCTTTTCCGTCTCGTCCAGTTCCTTGCGGATGGCATCCGTATTCAGGTTCGTTTTGGCCAGCTTGTCCTGTGCCGCACGAAATTCGGCGACGACTTTCTTGAATTCCGGCATGAACTCGAAGCCCTCCAGGCGCCATGCTCCCAGTGCATAAAGCGCCGCCATCCGCTGGGACAGCATCCGCTGGCGCCCCGCCAGATTGACGATCTCACCGGCTGAACTGCCCGATGCCTTTGCCAAAGCCACCACCACCTCATTCGACAGCTGCAGTAACTTGGCGATATTCTTTTCCAACGCCTTTGCTTTGGCCTTTGCCGGTGGCGCCGTCAGCGTCTCTCTTACCGTTTTCCAATGACCTGCCACCTTGTCCAGTTTCTTTTGTACGGCATCATTCGATTTAAACGCTTTCAGATTCTCCAGGTTTTCATCGAACATCGCTATGGAATCCTTCAGTTCCTTCGCGCTGGAAGCATAATTGACCTTCATGCCGGACAACGCATAATCCTTGAGCATACGCTGGCTCAGCATGCGCTGCTGTCCCGCGTGATCTATGGCCTCCATTATGTTGCCGTATCCCGCATGAGCGCACGCGCTCAAGACAAGATACAACAAAAAGAACAATTTAAACTGTAATAGCCTTGTTTTCATTCACTGACTCCTTAATATATTATTGTAAAGATGAGTTACTGATTCCTGGCCGTTATTTCCACATACTGCCCCGTTATCTCATCTGCTATTTTTGTTATGTTATCGGTGGAGATGAATACCATCATCGGTATTCCTCCGGAGCGTATGTCAAGAAAGAATCCCTTGACGACTTTCCATTGATTGCCGATTTTGTTCAGCAGGAAGTTGATACGATCTGTATTACGTTTGTCTGCACGCAGGATCGCCAGATTACTTTCAAACTCTTTTACCGCCTCCTCCAGTTGGTAAACGGAATTACTGTCCTTGAAGCCCGCTTGATAGGCGATGTAGAACTTGGCAATGCGCTGGGCCAGCATGCGCTGTTTTCCCGAAATGTTGACTATCCTGTCCTTTTTCTTCCCAGACAGCTTCTCCAGCTTGAGAACCACATCATGACTGGTTTCAAGCAGTGTTTCACTCAGATCCAATACCAAAGCAGCATTCTTTTGCGAGTACGGCTTGGTGACGAGATCATCGAATTCCTGGAAGGAAAAATCCACGAAAGACAACACCTCCTGAACCTCACTGTCCTGGACCTTCGCCTTGAGTTCCGCGTGATTTTTTCTGAAGACATCTATGGCCTGGTTGAGCTGGGCACGGATGGTCTTGACCCGTATGCCTTTACCCACATAGAAATAACACTTGGCGATTTTCTGGGACAGCATGCGCTGCATGCCTGCCTTGTTGATCAGATCCGAAATATTCTGCGCCACCAGCACCTGCGGCGCCATCAGGACAACCAATATCACCCAAATCCTGAATAAACGGGCTTTGCACCTATCCATCGTTACCTCTAACTACTCCACAACACAAAAAGGACGGCTATCAAACGCTGTCCACAAAAAAACCCGACAAGCACCACTGGGCGCAAGTCGGGTTCATGAAAACCGTTTTATGCAACCCGGCTGTCTGACATGTAATTCAGACCCGTGGCTTTGCGTCCCCGCCTCACGACGAGTTTGCCAAATCTATTTTTCAATTATGCTACAGCAAAAACCATTCCATTTATGTGTTATTGATCAAGTTAGGGGTAGTTTATTGCATTCCGGCCCTGTTCCAAAAGACCAATTCACTGGAAGACTTCACAAATTTGCACAATGCTGGCGCAGGATACTGTTTTTGCTGAGGGATTGACTGAAAGCAGCTCATAGCCGGGATCACGGGCAACTGAAGAGGTTTCTCCTGCAAACAAGAAACACAAGGGTCCGTGCAATATGGAAGTCTTCAGGTGCTTGGATCGAAGTCGCCGCAGCGACGCCGACCCATTTGCCGAAAATCAATGTCTTTTACGCGCCGCCACCCGCAGACGCAAGGCGTGGAGCTTGATGAAGCCTTCCGCATCCTTCTGATCGTACGCGCCTTCATCGTCATCGAAGGTGGCGATGGCCTCGTCGAACAGACTGTTGGTATCCGACTTGCGGCCGACCACGATGACATTGCCCTTGTACAGCTTCACCCGCACTACACCGTTGACCACTTCCTGGGTCTGGTCGATGAGGGCCTGCAGGGCTTCACGCTCCGGCGACCACCAGAAACCGTTATAGATCATCTTGGCGTAGCGGGGCATGAGTTCGTCCTTGAGGTGTGCGGCCTCGCGGTCCAGGGTGAGGGATTCCATGGCCCGGTGCGCCTTGAGCATGACAGTGCCCGCCGGGGTTTCGTAGCAGCCCCGGGACTTCATGCCCACGAAGCGGTTCTCCACGATATCGTCCCGGCCCACGCCGTTCTCGCCACCGACCTTGTTCAGGTATTCCATGACTTCTGCAGCGGACATGGCCTTGCCGTCGATGGCCACGATATCGCCCTTCTCGTAGGTCAGCTCGACATAGGTCGGCTCATCCGGCGCTTTCTCGGGCGAAACCGTCCAGCGCCACATATCTTCCTCGGGTTCGTTCCAGGGGTCTTCCAGGATGTCGCCTTCATAAGAGATGTGCAGCAGGTTGGCATCCATGGAATAGGGCGATTTCTTGCCGGCCTTGGCAAAATCCACGTCGATGCCATGCTCGGCGGCATAGTTCATGAGTTTTTCCCGGGAAAGCAGATCCCATTCCCGCCAGGGAGCGATGATCTTCACATCCGGCATCAGGGCATAGGCGCCCAGCTCGAAGCGCACCTGGTCGTTGCCCTTGCCCGTGGCGCCATGGGCGATGGCATCCGCGCCAGTCTCTTTGGCGATCTCCACCAGGCGCTTGGCAATGAGGGGCCGGGCGATGGAGGTGCCCAGCAGGTATTCCCCTTCATAGATGGCATTGGCGCGGAACATGGGAAAAACATAATCCCGGGCGAACTCCTCGCGCAGATCCTCGATGAAGATTTCTTTGATGCCCATGGCCTGAGCCTTGGCCCGGGCCGGTTCCACTTCCTCGCCCTGGCCGATATCGGCGGTGAAGGTCACCACTTCACAACCGTATTCGTCTTCCAGCCATTTGAGAATCACGGAGGTATCCAGCCCCCCGGAATAGGCCAGCACCACCTTGTTCACCTTGTTCTTGGACATGGTCGTTTCCTGCAATAATTCTTGAAATCGGCGGAATTATACCTGTTGGCGAGGGAATTGGCTGTCACAATACTCCAGGTATTCGAGGGGTCGGAGTCAAATCCTCCCCGAGCCGCTACAGAAATACGGAAGCAGAGGATTCACCCGACATGTAATCCATCGAACTCTGCCCAAATCTGACTCCGACCCCGCCGACACAAAACGACCGATTTTTTTCATTTTCCTGCCTACAGGGCCGGTTTGGGGTAAAATTGCTCTTTTTTCTGGAGAACCCCATAGATGCGCACTTCCCAGTTTCCCCTGCAGACGCTGAAGGAAACCCCGGCGGACGCTGAGATTCCCAGCCATCGCTTGATGCTTCGGGCGGGCCTGATCCGCAAGCTGGCCTCGGGGCTGTATGTGTGGCTGCCCCTGGGACTGCGGGTATTGCGCAAGGTGGAGCGCATCGTGCGCGAGGAAATGGACCGGGCCGGCGCCCTGGAGCTGTCCATGCCCGTGGTGCAGCCCGCGGAGCTGTGGCAGGAGTCCGGCCGCTGGGAACAGTACGGCCCGGAACTGCTGCGCTTTCGCGACCGCCACAACCGGGAGTTCTGCCTGGGACCCACCCACGAGGAAATCATCACCGACCTGGCCCGTAACCAGCTCAAGAGCTATCGTCAACTGCCGGTGAATTTCTACCAGATTCAGACCAAGTTCCGTGACGAGATCCGCCCGCGTTTCGGTGTCATGCGCGCCCGGGAATTTCTCATGAAGGACGCCTATTCCTTCCACACGGACCAGGAATCCCTGCAGCAGACCTATGATCTGATGCACGCCACCTACAGCCGCATCTTCCAACGCTGCGGTCTGGACTTCCGTCCCGTGGCGGCAGATACGGGGGCCATCGGCGGCAGCGGCTCCCATGAATTCCACGTGCTGGCGGATTCCGGGGAAGATGCCATCGCCTTCTCCACGGAAAGCGATTATGCCGCCAACGTGGAACTGGCCGAGGCCATTCCCGCCAGCAGCGAGCGACCCGCCCCCACCAAGGAACTGACCCTGGTGGACACCCCGGATGCAAAGACCATCGCCGAGCTGGTGGAACAGTTCGACCAACCTATCGAGCAGACGGTGAAAACCCTGGTGGTGGAAGCCGCCGACGGGGGGCTCATCGCCCTGCTGGTGCGCGGCGACCACGAACTCAATGAGATCAAGGCGGAGAAACTGCCCCAGGTGGCGGCGCCCCTGCGCTTTGCCTCGGAAGAAGAAATCCGCGAGGCCGTGGGCGCCGGTCCCGGCTCTCTGGGCCCGGTGAACCTGCCCATTCCCGCCATCGCGGACCGCTCCGTAGCGGTGCTGGCGGATTTCTCCGCCGGCGCCAACATCGACGGCAAGCATTATTTCGGCATCAACTGGGAGCGGGATGTCTCCCTGCCCGAGGTGGCGGACATCCGTAACGTGGTGGAAGGCGACCCCAGCCCCGACGGCAAGGGGGTGCTCACCATCGCCCGCGGCATCGAGGTGGGGCATATCTTCCAGCTTGGCACCAAGTATTCCAAAGCCATGAATGCCACGGTGCTGGACGAGAACGGCAAGGCCGTGACCATGACCATGGGCTGCTACGGCATCGGGGTGTCCCGGGTGGTGGGCGCCGCCATCGAACAGCATCACGACGACAAAGGCATCATCTGGCCTCTGAGCATCGCGCCTTTCCAGGTGTCCCTGCTACCCATGCAGATGAAGAAATCGGAAAAGGTCCGGACCGCCGCGGAAAAACTGTACCAGGAGCTGCTGGATGCCGGCATCGAGGTCCTGTTCGACGACCGCGATCAGCGCCCCGGCGTCATGTTTGCCGATCACGAACTCATGGGCATTCCCATGCGCGTGGTGGTGGGGGAACGCAGCCTGGACAAGGGTGAAGTGGAATTCCGGCTCCGCAGCGCCAGCGACAATGAAATGATTCCCCTGGACAGCATCCTGTCCCACATCCAATCACTCCTGGAACAAGCTAAGACATAATGGAACGCAAGAACGCATACGAAAAAGAAGATCTCATCAAATGTGGACATGGCGAGCTGTTCGGGCCGGGCAACGCCCAGCTGCCCGTGGACAACATGCTGATGATAGACCGCATCACCCACATCGCCGATGAAGGAGGGGCACACGGCAAAGGGCTGATCACCGCCGAGCTGGACATCAACCCTGACCTCTGGTTTTTCAAGTGTCATTTTCCCGGCGATCCGGTCATGCCCGGCTGCCTGGGCCTTGACGCCATGTGGCAGCTGGTGGGTTTCTACCTGGGCTGGCTGGGCAATCCCGGTCACGGCCGCGCCCTGGGGGTGGGCGAGGTGAAATTCACCGGCCAGGTGCTGCCCAACGCCGGAACCGTGAAATATACCATTGATATAAAAAGGGTTATTGCCCGCAAACTGATTCTCGGCATCGCTGACGGCAAGCTGGAGGTCGATGGGCGGGAGATTTATGTCGCCAGGGATCTTCGTGTGGGCCTGTTCACATCCACGGAAGGCTTCTGAGCACCAGATCACAGTCCTTTGCATGTCCGAATGCCGTCGGATTTCTTTCCGTATAGGGTTGGCAGTACCTGAACCCATACAAACATGCCATGGACACTGCCAACCCGGGTGCGGATCTGCACCTGCTGCAAATCAGCGACTGTCATCTGTACGCTGATCCCGAGGGAACACTGTTGGGACTGAACACCCTGGATTCCATGCGGCAGGTACTGGAGGAAGCCTGTTATCATAGATCACCGGATTTCATCATGGTTACTGGCGACCTGGTACATGATGGATCCCGCGCCGGCTACCAGAGCCTGGCACGGGCCCTGGAAAAAACAGGCTGCCCCGGTGGCGCCATTCCCGGCAATCACGATCATGCCCTGACCATGCAGAACACCTTGGAAAGGCATGGCATCCCCACCAGCGGTCATATCGACATGGGAAACTGGCGCCTGGTATTGCTCAACAGCCAGGTACCGGGCAAGGAACATGGTCATCTGTCAGGGCATGAACTGGCCGTCCTGGATCGCGCCCTGCAGGATGATGCTCCGCCCTATCTGCTCATTTTTCTGCACCATCAGCCGGTTCCCATCGGCAGTCGCTGGCTGGACAATATCGGCCTGGACAATGGAGAGGAACTGTTCTCCAGGGTACAGGACGATTTCCGGGTAAAAGGTGTCTGCTGGGGGCATGTCCACCAGTCCTGGGAAGGCAGGCTGGGCCACCTCAAACTGCTGGCCACACCGTCCACCTGCATCCAGTTTTCCCCCGGGCAGGCAGGTTTCGGCGTGGACGCGGCTCCACCAGGCTGGCGGGACATCACCCTGGGCGCCGACGGAGAGTTGCTTTCACAGACGCATCATCTTCCGCACATGCCCCAGGGGCTGATTGCCGACTCAGCAGGATACTGACAGGTCCACGTCCACCAGACCGCCGGCCAGGATACCTGTCTCTGTGTGAACCAGGCGCAGGGCCAATATCTCCACCCCCCCTTTCACCACTTTGCGCAACAGGCGGGCATATTCCGGGTCCACATGGTCCGCCGGATAGAAACAGCAGCCCTCCGGGCGGTTCAGGGCGTACAGGATCACCGCCCGGAAGCCCTGCCGCCGCAACGCTTCCAGCTCCAGAAGGTGCCTGCGGCCACGCTCAGACAAGGCGTCTGGAAAACAAAGGGCATCATCATGCAGCAGCGTGACATTCTTCACCTCCACCCAGGCATCCGGAGACTGCCCACCCCTGAGCAACAGGTCCAGGCGGCTGCCCTGCCCCGTTCTCACTTCCCTGAGGACTTCCCTGTACCCTTCCAGGCCGGGCACCCGCTGATGTTTCAGGGCTTCTGCCACCACGGGATTGGTTCTCTGGGTATTGACCCCCACCCAGCCACGCCCCATGTCCACCCGTTCCAGGGTCCAGGCCAGCTTGCGGCGGGGATTGTCGCTATGGGAAAGCTGGGCCGGCGCGCCTGGCTCCCAACACTTGGTCATGCGCCCCGTGTTGGGCACATGGGCTACGACACGCTCACCGTTTTCCAGCTCCACATCGGCCAGGAAGCGCTTGTACCGCCGCAGGATGCGGCCGTTGGTAAGAGGGGGTAATTCCATGAAAAACTTCCAATAAGGTCTTTTTTAAGGCAGGATAAGGAGACAAGTCCGCGCAATCAGACGGGCAAAGGAGGATGAAGCATGCATTTTTACACAACCGCTGCCCTTGGTCTGGTGGCATTATTAAACGGCCTGGCCAAGGCGGCGGATCGCCCACCGGTTCCCGGGGCATACCGTCCCACCACGGAAGGGCAGATACAGACCGGACCGGCGAACAACCAGCAGTTCATCCCCTATGGCAGCAGCAATCCTGTGTACCCACCCGCCCCCGTTCAGCAACCCGCTTATGCACCACCGAACTATTGGAACAACAGCACGCCGTTCCCTGCCACCCCAGGTTTCCCCCTTAACCCGGCAAGAATGATGAATGACATGTTCGGCGGAGGAAGCAGCAACCTGCCGTACGGCTATCCGGCCTTAGCCGCCCCTGCCCCGGTGGCGCCGGTCTATGACCCCCCCATTCCGAGCGTTACCCCGGGTTGGAGCTACGGAACCCAGCCAACGACGCCTGCCTATGTGCCACCACCGGCAAGCCAGACTTACAACATTCCGTCTTCTCTGCCGGCGGTGAACAGCCAGGTACCGGCAACCGACACCTACGATGCCGTGGGCGGTGTGACGCCAAGCCTTCCGGCCACCACCACGACACCGCCGCCACTGGAACCCACGCCCAGCGGCCAGGGACGCGGGCAGGCCGTGGGCGACATCATCCGACCGGCTCCCCGTCCGTTCTCCAACCCTCAGGAAACCGGCAATGCCTTCGTGCAGCGTAGCAACACTGCCTTGGGAACCACCTATGGGGGCAACGATACCCGCTTTCGTCCGCCTGAACTGAAAGGAACGCCCTGACGACCTCGAGCCCCCTGTCCGCAGGCCGGCTTCGGCCCGACCTACGGTGATGGCGACGAATAATGTTTCACCCGGGAACGCGATGATCGTGCCGGGATCGGCGTTCAGGTGCGGATTTGCAAAGGGGTCGGAGTCAAATTCCGCCCACTGTTACAAGGAACGGGGTCAAACTGTTCCATGCCATCGGATCTTCCCAACATCCTCCCCATTTGACTCCGACCCCGACCACCAATACCGCAGATGGGCGGCAAGACCGCGGGGAATGTTCGGGCTCGTCTCAACCGGTGTGAAAACCGGCATACCGAACCGGCTCGACAACTTCCTCGCAATGGACATCATCGACCCGGGACATGGGAGAACCTTCCCACAACCAGTCTCTCAGCGCCCTCAGGGCCTGTTCGTTCCCGCAGGCGGTGACCTCCACGGTTCCATTCCTCAGGTTCAGGGCTTGGCCGGTCAATCCCAGTTCCAGGGCCTTGCGACGTGTGGTTTCACGGAACCAGACGCCCTGTACCCGCCCGGAGACGATGCAGCGCATGCAACTCATCGCTGGCCCCCTGCCGTCGAAGGCCCCATATTCCCCTGCACACCGAGCAGAATCATGGTCTGGATAGTCAGAGCATTCTGTACGGGCTGCCCTTTCCAGGTGTTCACCTCGAGGATCCTGCCATCGAACGGCGCCCTGATGGTGCTGCGCTCCAGGTCCAGCCCCGCCCTGGTTTCCTCGGCCATGGATTCGGCTTTGTGCGCTTCGGCTTCCAGCCTGTCAATCTGCGCCTTCTGCAGTTCATGGTCGGACAGCAGACCACGGTCATAAAGCTCCAGGGCCCGCTCTTCTTCCCGCCGGGCTTCCGCGAGCAGGGCGGACGCCCGGGCGGACAGGGCCTTTGCCCGTTCCAGCCGCGCCCTGAATTCCCGCTGGTCCAGGATCACCAGCACGTCCCCTGCCCTGACCTGTTGGCCGGTGCGAACCCGGACGTCCGCCACCACACCGGAAACCAGGGTTCCGAGCCTGAGTTCGCGGACATTCCCGGCCGATGGTGAGTCTTGCGCCATGCCCGGCAGAGCAGGTAAGCACAGCATCAACGCCATCATCAAATTTTTCATCCGTTCTTCCCCTGTTCAGGTGAGCCGTTCAGCAGTTCCCCGGAAAGCGCCCGCAGGCGTTCGCGGTTGAGCAGCCATTGAAAGCGTATCCGCGCCAGTTCCAGCTTCACGGCAGAGGTCTGTACCATGGCATCACCCAGGTCCGAGCGGCGTTCCAGTTCGTACAGGGTGCGGCTGCGATCCAGGTAGAGATCCCGGTATTCCTCCCGCACCGCCAGTTCCGCGGCCCGGCGCCTGAGTTTTTCCTGTTCCAGCCAAAGGTCCAGCACCTGCTGGCGCAGCTCCAGTTCCAGGCGGGACTTGCGCGCCTGGCTGTCCAGCAGTTCGGCCCTGGCCGTAGCGGTTTCTGCATCGTCGCGCCCGCCACTGTACAAAGGCATTTCCAGCACCAGGGCGGCGCTGAAAGGCGAGGTGGCACCGGTTTCCCGGTTGTAATGGCTGGCCAGCATCTCTCCCCGCAGCACCGGGCCATAACGCCGGGCGGCAGCCTGGAGCGTCTGCTGGGCAGCAGCCATGCGGTGCTGAAGCGCCTGGAGAGATGGATTGTGCTGCAGCACCATTGAATAGAGTTCGTCCACCTCCGGCAGCGGTTCATTCATGTCCGGTACCGGCGGCATGAGCAGTTCCGCGGGCAGTGCTCCCGGCCGGTTCAGGGCCAGGGCGAGACGCAGGCGGGTTTCGCGTTGCCGGGCCTCGCTGGCACTACGCCGGGAAAGCAGCTTTTCATACCGGGTTTCCTTTTCCAGCAGTTCCAGATCGGAAACCTGACCCAGCTTGTGCCGTTCCCGCTGTTTGTCCAGACTCACATAGGCAACGGCCACGGCTTCATTGTCCCTGGCGTACTCCAGATCGGCCAGCAGCACATCGAAAAACGCCTTCATCACTCTCAGGTGCTGGCGCTGCCTGGCATCCAGCCCGCGCCAGCGTGCGGCTTCCACGCTTTCTTCAGCCGAGGCTTCCCTAGCGCTGGTGTAGCCAAAGTCGTACAAGCGTTTGTCCACGCGCAACTGCGCCCGGCTGTCATTGCTTTCCTGGAAACTGGACTGCTCAGCCGGCTCCAGGTACTGCAGGCGTCCTTCGAGCAGCACGCTGAAATCGTCCTCGCTCCGCACTTCCTGCAAGCGGGCCTCGGCCCGGGCCTGTTCCGCGCGGGCCTGCAACAGGGCGGGATGTTCTGTATCCACCAGGGACAGGGCCTGCTCCAGGCTCAAAGGCTGGGGCAGGGAGTCGACTGCCATGCAAGACACCGAGCTGGCAAGTATCGCCAACAACAACCAAGCACGCATGGCTCAGTGCTTACGCGCCTGGCGCTTGTAACGGCTGAAACTGGTCTGCTTCCAGGCGTCTTCCACGATGTACTTTCCCAACAGCATGAATTCTGCCGCATCCCTGGTTGCGCCGGTGTACCGCCCGCGTTTTACGGGCTTGCCGTCCAGGCCGATGAACTGGAACACGGGGGTGGCCCTCACCCGGAACTGTTTCAGGGCGAAATCCTTCATGGTGGTGGAATTGCCCTGGAAGTCCGTGATTTCTATGTCACCCTCGATATCCACGCTGAAGATCAGAAAGTGTTTCCTGAAATAGTCCTGCACCTCCGGCTGGTTGAGCACGGTGGTCTTCATACGGTGGCAGAAAGGGCATTCGTCCATTTCGAACATGAGCAGAATACCCTTCTTGCCCTGTTCCCGGGCGTTGGCCAGCTCCTCGGAAAAATCACCGAAAGTCTGATCAAAGAAATACTGCTCGGGATCACGAGGCGCGGCAGAAACGACCGCGTTGAACACGAATGACAAAAACAATACTGGTAATACTCTCACGGTTCCAGTCCTCCTGGCGTATTCGGTCGGCGGCTTCCGGCAGTGCCGGAACAGCTCACTTCTTGTTGTTCTTTTCGTAGTTTTCGATGAACGATTCTATCGATTTGCCGTCCACGGGACCAACCTGGCGGGCTACCACCAGCCCTTCCGGGTTCACCAGGAAACTGGTGGGCAGACCGGGCACCCGTCCCAGCACCTCCCTGGGCTGACTGCCTGCCATCAATATGGGGTAGGACAGGAATTGCTCCTCGACGAAGGCACGCAGCCTGTCCGCCCCGATGTCCTCCATGTCGAGGCCCAGCACCACGGCATCCTTGTCCTTGTGACTGTCATAAAAGACTTCGAGTTCCGGCAGCTCTTCCAGGCAGGGCGGACACCAGGTTGCCCAGTAGTTCACCAGCACCCACTTGCCCCGGTAGTCCGAAAGCCTGTGGATCTTGCCCTCGATATCCGCATAGGCGAAATCCGGCTTGTCTGCCGCTTGCAGGGACTGGCCGGCAATGGCCCATGCCAGCACAACGACCACGACGAAAATACTTAAAAGATGTTTCATATGAATCCGATTCCTCCATCTGGTTCCGGCAATGGTAGCACCAGCTCAGGGGACTGCGCCAAACCGGAATATCCAGAAAAGGAGATGCGGCCTGGCCAGCCTTGCGGGGCGGCTGCCGTTTTGTACCCGCAGAATTGTCGGCAGGCTTCCAAATTGTGAAATCGTTCACTTACAGAAACCTCCGAACAAGCTCTGAACCCGCATTTTGCATTCAGAATACCCTGGGACGGGTGCAGGTTTGCGGCACGGCTGCTACTATCGGTATTGGATGTATTAAGAAAGGAGAATCATTGGTGAAAAACTTCCTTCTCATGGTTTTGGGTCTGACATTTTCCGTCAGCGCGGTGTTTGCTGCCGATTCAGAAGAAAAGCAGGAGGCATTGCACTGGGCAGGATGCGGTATCACCAAGAAAGCCTTCATGAAGGAGCTGGCCGCTGAATACGAAAAAATCTACGGTGTGCCTTTCGTCCTCGAGGGGGGCGGCGCCACCAAGGGTATCCGCAGGGTAAAGGATCGCAGCGTGGACTTGGGTGGTTCCTGCCGCCCGAAACTGCCCGGGGTGGCCGAAGAACGTTATGTGCACATGACGCCGGTTGCCTGGGATGCACTGGTGGTCATGGTACACAAGGACAATCCGGTTTCCGACATCAGCCTGCGTCAGGTCAAGGATTTGTACGAAGGCAAGATAACGAACTGGAAGGAACTGGGTGGCTATGATGCGCCCATCGAGCTGCTGGTACGCAAGGGCAAGATCTCTGGCGTCGGCTATACCCTGCGGCAGCTGATCTGGGGCAATCCTGACCAGGAATTCAAGGGCAGCAAGGAATATCCTTCTTCCGGCCCCCTGGAAAAGGCTATCGAAACCAATCCCAACGCCATTGGCATCTCGGGCATTTCCAGCGCGAGCAAGCGCAACGTCAAACTTCTGGCCCTGGAAGGCAAGACACCCAGCCTGGAGAACATCCAGTCAGGCAATTACCTCTTGTACCGCCCCCTGTACATTACCTACATGGCACGTAACAACCCGCGGCTGAAGGAGATCAAGCGTTTCATCGCCTTCGCCCTTTCCAAGCAAGGGAGGAAGATCATCCGCGCCCAGGGCGTGGTTCCCTACCTGGACGCCATCGGCCTGACCTCCAAGCAGAAGGAACAACGCCGGAAGGTACGGGAACTACAGGAAAAGCACCTTTCCAGCAAGGAATAAAAGACAGCATCTGCGCAGAAAAACTCCGAGGCCAGGAAGTAATCCGGCCTCAGCTCACCATAAAGCCGATATCCATGTTGTCAAAACGCTTCAGGTGGGGAAACAGGCCATGCAGTTCCACTTCATCCATCCCGAACCAGCGGGCCAGGGTGGCATCGTACTGAACCGTTGACAAGGTGGGGATCAGCCGGCCGTCACCGGCGTCGTCCGGCCCTTCCAGGGCCAGGTCCGGCATCAGGCCATAGATGTCTCCCCCGCGCACCGCGCCCCCCATCACCAGCTGATGCCCGCCCCAGCCGTGGTCCGTGCCGTCGCCATTGTTGGTCAGGG
>JALVNE010000192.1 GCA_027026755.1 Sedimenticola sp.
GATGACATGGGGCTGTAAGTGCCCTGACCCGGTGATTCTGATAAGGTTTGCTCTTTTTGGAAAGAGGACGTACCCGGAAACACCGTGAATCCGTCAGAGTTTTCGATACCCGTACTGGGTTTTGCCGCCTTTTCAGGCAGCGGCAAGACCACCTTGCTGGAGAAGCTGATTCCCATCCTGCGCAGGCGGGGGATCAGGCTGGCGCTGGTCAAGCATTCCCACCATGATTTCGAGATGGACAGGCCTGGCAAGGACAGCGACAGGCTGCGCCGCGCCGGTGCTGGCCAGGTGCTGCTGGCGTCCAAATATCGCACCGCCTGGATACGGGAAGGAGACGGGGAGACGGAGCCGGATCTCGGGGAGCTGCTCCAGCACCTGGATACCCGGGAACTGGATCTGGTGCTGGTGGAAGGGTTCCGCGAGGTGCCCATTGCCAAGATAGAAATCCACCGCCCCTCCCTGGAAAAGCCCCTGCTGTGTACCGGGGACAGCCATATCATCGCCCTGGCGGCGGACGAAGCGCCCCGTCAGGAGCTGCCGGTGCCGGTGTTGATGCTGGACGATACCGAATCCATCGCGGATTTCGTGCTGGACTGGCTGGAGGGCCGCTGAGTACCCATGATTCCGGTGCATGGGGGATTTCGCCTGATGCAGGCCGGGCGGATATCCATGGCAGAGGAACTGCTTCGCCTCCATGATCCCCTTTGCCGTCGCCTGCGTGCCCTGGGACTGCGCTCTGGAATGACTCTGGCCTGCCAGTCCCGCCATCGCGCCCTGCAGGCCCGCCTGTTGTTCCTGCTGCCGCGCCTGGGCTGCGCCTTTCTGCCACTGGACCCTGATTTGCCGCCCGCAGTGAGCGCCCGTCTGCTGGAAGCGGCGGGACCGCATCTGCTTTTGGACGATGCCCAAGTCCAGGCATCTGCTGAACCCATAGAGGGCTGCGCCGACAGCCATCCCCTCGCACCGGAGCAGCCCTGCCTGCTCCTGGCCACCTCGGGCACCACGGGCCAGCCGCGGCTGGTGGAACTGACGGGAGAGAATCTGGCGAGCAGCGCCCGGGCGTCCTGTGATTTTCTGGAACTGACCCCAAACGACCACTGGCTGGCCTGCCTGCCCCTGCATCACATCGGCGGCTTGAGCGTGCTGCTGCGTTGCGCCTGGCGGGGCGCGACGGCGGTGCTGATGGAGCGCTTTTCCCCCGTGGCGGTGGCGCAGCAGTTGCGTGAACAGTCCATCACCCATGTTTCCCTGGTGCCGGCCATGCTGCATCAGCTGTTACGTGAAAACCCGTCGCCTCCGCCGTCCCTGCGTGTCGTTCTGCTGGGCGGCGCGCCGGCCCGGCAGGCGCTGGTGGACGAGGCCCTGGACAAGGGCTGGCCGGTTTGTCCCAGCTACGGCCTGACGGAAGCGGCTTCCCAGGTGGCCACTGT
>JALVNE010000193.1 GCA_027026755.1 Sedimenticola sp.
TGGGTCTTCGTCAATTAGTGTGCTAATAACTTGAAAAAATAAGGATCAACCCGTATTGTAAGATTTCCAAACCATTACAAACGGAGTTAATCCCTATGAATCTTAACAATTTACTCTTACTTCCCGCCCTTGTCAACCGTGCAAAGGATGCCGCACGGGCTGTGAAACAGGGTGTTCATACGACCATTCACTGGATTGAGGAAACAACCTTAACCCAATTACTGGACTTACCACATTTTGCAGTGTCTGGGTATAGTGTCGAAACAACCAGCGAACAAGATATTTTGCACTTGTTTTGTGAATTAACGCTGGAGGCAGGTATTTGCCCTTGTTGTCAAACTATTTCCACGACCATCAAGCAGTATAAAGAGCGGTGTGTTCGGGATTGTGACATATGGGGCAAACGCACTTTTCTCCACTTTCGTATACGCCGCTTTGAATGTCCCGATTGCGGTCTGCGGTTTACGGAGGAGCTATCTGCTGTTGGTTGGCGACGGCGGCAAACGCACCGTTTTGAACAAGAAGTCTACCAACACTGTCTGCGGTGCAGCCGCAAAGAAACGGCAGAACGATTTCATCTGAGCCAATCGACTGTACAGGGTATTTTCAAGAAGGGTGCCAAACGGCGCTGTACCCAGTTGTCATGGAAACGGGTGCGGGTATTGGGTATGGATGAAATTGCTCTCAAAAAGCGACATAAGCAATATGTTTTGGTTCTATCGGACCTGGAGCGACGTTGTGTCTTGGCTGTACTGCCCACTCGGGAGCAAAAGGAACTTGTCGCTTGGCTGAAAACATTATCTTCAGCAGAAAAAAAAGCGATTCGCGTTGTTTCTATGGATATGTGGCGACCCTATCGTGCTTTTGTGAGAAAGCAGTTACCGCAGGCACAAATTGTGGCTGACCGGTTTCATGTCATGAAAAATCTCAACGAACAACTCACAAAAGCGCGTCGTCAAATCCAACGACAAGCAAAGGGAGAAACAGCCGAAGCCCTCAAAGGGTCTCGCTGGCTGCTTGTGCGCAATCGAGATGCCTTGACAGAAAAACAAGAACAGCAATTGTTAACCGCTATATCGGCCGATGATGATTTGCGCCAAGCTTATTTGCTCAAAGAAGAATTCCGGCTCATTTTCGAGCGTATCCATGACCGTGACCAGGCTCGACGTTTTTTAATGGCTTGGATTTTTAAGGTTCAGCAGACCAACAACAAGTATTTGTTGGCCTTTGTCAAAACCCTGCAAAATTGGTGGCTTGAAATCTTGAACTATTTTGATGAGCGGATAACCAATGGTTTCGTTGAAGGCATGAATCGTGCTATCCGTTTTATCATTTGGCGAGCCTGTGGCTTCCGTAGTTTTGAAAACTTCAGGCTTCAGATTTTAGCAGAACATGGTTTACCCTGACAGCACACTATTTAGCGAAGAGCC
>JALVNE010000194.1 GCA_027026755.1 Sedimenticola sp.
ATATGCTGACTGTCCACGCCCGCTTCATTGGCGATGGCGCCCACAATATTTTTCGGCTGCACTCCATGCTCCCGACCCACATCGATACGATAACGAACCATCCCTTTCGCAACCGCTGATGATGAGCGCGATGCCGGCCTGTCCCGGTACTGCTCTCTGGTTTCACCCTGCCGGGGCCGGCTGCTGCGCTGCTCCCTGCTGTCGCTGTTCCGGGGAATCTGTTTCTCCTTGACAACCAGCGGCCGCTCCCGCTGCACCAGCCAGGCCAGGGCAGCGGCAATTTCACTGATGCCGACATTGTGCTCGCTCTGGTACTGTTCAATCAGCTGCTCGAAGTAGTCCAGTTCCTGGCTCTCAATAGTCTCGCTGATCAACTCCTTGAACTGGGCCACACGGCGATTCGCCACATCTTCCCGCGTTGGCAACTGTATCGGTTTGATAACCTGCCGGGTGGCCTTTTCGATCGCCCGCAACATCCGTTTTTCACGCGGCGCGACGAACAGGATCGCCTTCCCCTGCCGCCCCGCGCGGCCGGTGCGGCCAATACGGTGCACATAGGCCTCGGTATCATAGGGAATGTCATAGTTGACCACATGGCTGACCCGCTCCACATCGATACCGCGCGCCGCCACATCGGTGGCAACGACGATATCCAGACTCTTTTTCTTCAACCGGTCAATGGTCTTCTCCCGCAGCGCCTGATTCATATCACCATTCAACGGGCCGCTGGAGTAGCCGCGCGCCTCCAGTTTTTCCGCCAGCTCCACCGTCGCATTTTTTGTGCGTACAAAAATGATCATGGCGTCGAAAGGCTCCACCTCCAGAATGCGGGTCAGGGCATCCAGCTTGTGGGTTCCGGTCACCTGCCAGTACTGCTGGGTAATGGTATCGACCGTGGTGGTTTTGGTTTTTATCTTTATCTCAACCGGATCGTGCAGATGACGCTGGGCAATACGGCGGATAACGGGCGGCATGGTAGCGGAAAACAGCGCAATCTGGCGCTGCTCGGGGGCCTGCTCCAGGATCCACTCCACATCGTCGATAAATCCCATCTTGAGCATCTCATCCGCCTCATCCAGCACCAGCGAGATCAGGTTGTCCAGCTTGAGACTCTTGCGGCGCAGGTGGTCCATCACCCGGCCAGGGGTTCCCACCACCACCTGAACGCCGCGCTTGAGCTGGCGCAGCTGGGCGCCCATATCCTGTCCACCGTAGACAGGCAGAATATGAAAGTCCTTGAGATGGCGAGCGTAGCCCTGAAAAGCCTCGGCAACCTGAATCGCCAGTTCGCGGGTTGGCGCCAGCACCAGCACCTGCGGCTGTTTCAGGGAGACATCCAGCCGGGTCAGCAGTGGCAGTGCAAACGCGGCCGTCTTTCCGGTGCCGGTCTGGGCCTGTCCGACCAGATCCCGCCCTGCGGCCAG